>JAFAGF010000201.1 GCA_023422975.1 Pseudomonadota bacterium | reverse complement strand
AAGGCCGATCTGGGCAAGTTCCGCACGCCCAGCCTGCGGGGGGTGGTACACGCCGGGCCGTGGATGCACAACGGCCTGTTTCCCGATATGCATGGCCTGATGCGCCTGTACAACATTGGTATGGGGGTGGTGGCGGGCGATCCGGACAAGGACCCCTACATTCCGCCAAAGTCCGAGCACATGAAAGCCATCCACCTGAACGCGCAGGAGATTGATGCTTTGGTGGAATGGCTGCGGCTGCTGTAGCCAGCCGCGTTGATGGTTAGATTTTTATAGCTGCCAGCGTTTACCTATCAAGCCAAAGAGCCAGTTTTTGCTTAAAACTGGCTCTTTGTTTTTTTGCGCAGGTTGTGTGCCGTGCAGGGTTGGCAGGCCCTTAGATTTGAACCCAGTGGTTGTCCAGGGCCAAGTCAGCACTGCGTGCCACCGCGCTGCTGGACGGCCATTGCCGCACTTGCTGGTTGCCGCCGGTCCACAGGGTGGCAGTGCTGGGTTGCAGGGGATGGAGCACGCTGTCGTTGCTGACGCAGTACACGCCTTGCTGGCTGTCTTGGTACAGGCACTGGCCGTGGGCCTTGGGTGTGGCGGGCACTTGCCACCAGGTGAGCTGATCGGCGCGCGGGCAGCTCACCGCAAAGCGCGTGCCTTGGCAGCTGATATCGCCGCCATAGCCTTGCCATTGCGCCGCTGGCGGAATGGGGGCCGCGTGCAATTGTGCGCCATCAAACAAGGCCAGCACGGGGGCGCGCTGCTTGAGTTCGGCGCTGTCGTGCTCGGCTTGCAAGGCAATGCCCAGCCAGCGGCGCTGGGGCGCCCAGGCCACGGTGGGGCCCCATGCCAGATGGCGCAGGCTCAGCCGAGGGTCTTGCAGCCGCCACTGACCAGCGATGGAACCACCTGCTTGCGGCACAAGGCGCGCGATGGAGGAGTCCATATGGTCCAACTTGAGCTTGCGGCGGCCCGTCTCCGGCTGGGTGGGAATGCCGCCGTTGGCCACCATCAGGCTGCCATCGGTGTCCAGCAGCAGCTGGTGCGGATCCATGCCACCGGTGCGCCATTCGGCGATTTTTTCCAGCGTGTGCACATCCCGCACGCCGATCAGTCCCTGGCTGTCGGCCAGATCGGTTTCGGTGGTGTACAGGTGCTGTCCATCGTGGCTGGCAATCACATGGCCGTTGAAGGCCCGGTCGGCTTCAATCCAATGCCACTGCTCGCTGCCGTCGGGGCGCACACGCAGCAGCCAGTCACCGGGGCGGCGGCTGGCAAACAGCAAGCTGCCATCGCTCAGCTGCGTCATGCCATGGGCGCGGGTAGGAATGGCGTGGGCATGCACGATGTGCAGTGCAGCATCGGCATGGGGGGGCAGCTGCAGCACGCCCACAAACAGCTCGGGGCCGACGGCCCAAGCCGCGGCGAATTGCGGGGATGGGGCCGCTGTGGCCCCGCTGGCAAGGGGCATGCTTGCCAGCAAGGCCATGCCGGACATCGCTTGCAGCCACTGACGACGGTGAACAAGCATGGGGTTAATCGCCATCGGCGTCCGAGAAGCCAATCGTGATGTCCAGCGCCAGCGCCACATCGTTTTCGATCAGGTGTTTGAGCTGGCTGAGGGCTTTGCCGGCTGGCAGCACCTGCTCCAGCGTCGGCTGCTGGATGGCTTGCATGGCCGCATCGGCCTGTTGCACGGCAGTACGCACTTCATGGGCCAGGCGCTCCCAGCCTTGCACTTCTACCAGGCGGGCAATGCTGACGTGGTCGGGTTGCTGTGCATCATCGGCGGCCAGGTGGCGCAAAGTGCTCCACTGGGCTTGCCAGCTGGCCAGCGTGCCTTGGCTGGCTGCGCGCGTGACCTGGGCTGGTTTGTCAGCGCTGGCGCTGCGCAGCGGCTTTTCCATAGCGGCCCAGCGCAGGCGTTCCAGTCCGCCTACCCATTGGTTGATGAATTCGCCGTTGCTGTCAAAGTCCAACTGGGTGAACTGGGCTGCCTGCTGGTTGGCCTGGTGCAGGCTGTGCAACTCTTGGGCCAGATCGGCAGCGACCAGGCTGGCGTAGCGGCAGGCGGGGGTGCGGGGCTGGGCGACATCGGTCCACAGCAAATACTCCGCTGCGGGAAAGCCCTTGGCGGGTGCGCCAATGGTTTCCATGGCGGCCACGTCTTTGGGGGCTTTGCGCAGGGCGGACTTCAGCAGGGGCAGGCGCATGGGCTGAAAGTCAATCATGCGTGCAGTGCGGCGCTCAATTTGCGGGCCCATGGCCAGTGCGGACAAGCGCTCCCAGTCCTGGCTGGCTTGGCGGAACTGCGTGCGTACGGCCTCGACCTTGCCGCTACCGGCGCAGTACTGCTGCAACTGGTGCTGCAACTGCTGGGCAGAGGCGCTGGCCTGGGCCGACTGCGGCACAAACCATTGGGCATACAAAGCCTGCGCGGCCGCACCCGAAGTCAGGGGCGGCGTTGCCGTGGCTGCTTGCACGTTCCAGGTGGCCAGCAGCAGGCAGGTGGCGACCGAGAGAGAAATGGGGAACAAACGCATTACAGAGATTCCACAAATTGAACCAAGGCTGCGCGGTCTTGCGCAGGCATGTGGCGGAATTGTTCCCGGGCTTGCGCGGCTTCGCCACCGTGCCACAAGATAGCCTCAGCGACGCCGCGGGCACGTCCATCGTGCAGCAGGCGCTGGTGGTCGTTGACGGCAGGAATCAGTCCAATCCCCCACAGCGGCGGCGTGCGCCACTGCTGGCCGTTGGCGGCAAAGTCGGGGCGGCCATCGGCCAATGCCTCGCCCATGTCGTGCAGCAGCAAGTCGGTATAGGGGGTGATGGTCTGCCCTTCCAGTGCTTGGCTGCTCAGGCTGGGAAACAAAATTGCGCGGGTGGTGTAGCTGGGGCGGTGGCATTGCGCACATTGCGCGGCGTGGAACAGCGACTGGCCCCGCAGCACTTGCGCATCTTGGGCATTGCGGCGGGCGGCGGGTGCCAGCGTGGATTGGTAGAAGATGACTTCGTTGAGCACGTAGTCTTCAATCTCCACCCCGTGCTTACCTTTGGCGTTGCCGTTGGGCGCAGCCAGACAGTCCTTTTGCGCGGCGGTGCAGGTTTGCTGCGGGAAGTGCTTGGAGGTGATGCCGATGTCGCCATGGAAGGCGCCGGCAGACTGGTGCGCCACGCTGGCGACGTTGGCCTTCCAGCCAAAGCGGCCCAGCATCATGCGCTGGGCGTAAGCGTCCCACACGTAATTGGGCTGGCCTTTGATGGGGCCGGTGGAGGCGGCTTGCGCCTGGGCGTTGGCCACGATGTCGGCTTCGGCAATCGCTTCCAGCAAGCCCAGACCAATCACCTGCGGCGCAATGCGCGGGCTGACCATCACGTCCTTGGCCATGGGGCCGTAGTTCAGATCGGTGAGGTGGTAGATCGGCTTTTCGAGGGTGTAGGGCGTGCCGTCGGCGTACTGGCCGGGAATGGCTTCGTACGTCAGCTTGAGCGTGCCTTCGCCTTCAACGCCGTTGATGCCCATGGTGTTGAACTGGTCGCCATACACGGGCTCGTGCTTGGGGCCGCCGTGTGCGTCGGTGCCGGGCACGGACAGGCGCATCAGCAGACCGGCAAAGGGCTGAGGTGCCAAGGGGTTGTGAAAGTCTGGCGGCTGGGCGCGGCCATCTTGCACGTGGCAGCCACCGCAAGAACGTGCCAGAAAGTGGGGCCCCAGCCCATCGCGGGCCGTGGTGGAGGCGGGTGCCTGCACCCAGTTGCGTTTGAAGAAGGAGTTGCCCACCACAAAGCGCGTGCGCTCGGCATCGTTCAGGTTGGCCGCAGGCAGCGAAAACGCGTTGCGCCCGTTGGAGTACACGGTGGTGGTGCCGCCGGGTTGGGCGTCTGCGGGTGGCGCGGCAAGCAGTGGCGAAAGTGCCGCCGTGGCCGTGCTGGCGGTGTTGCTGGACTGTGCGGTACACCCGGCCAAGATCAAGGCAGCGGCGACCAGTGCGGTGCTGGGGGAGAGGTGCTTCATAACGTGGGACACCATGCTGTGGACAAAGTCTAAATTGGGAAGCTTTAAAAAACTGAAGCTGCTAGCGCCGGTATTTGCTAGCTTTCAAAGCACTTTGTCTTTGAAAGCTAGCAAAACCGAGCGTTAGCAGCTCTGATTTTTGAGGTAACTAGGGTTTAAGGTTCGACCAGATTCAGTTGCTCAAAGCCGACGGCCTTGGCTGCATCCACCAAGTCCTTGCTTTGCTGGGTCAGCGAATCAATGGTGGCCTGGATGGTGGCGCGTGCAGCGCTGTCGCGCGCACCTTGAATGGCTTGGTCAAACGGCGCGGGAATGGTCTGGGCCGACGACACCGACTTGGCGATCTGCAGCGAGGTTTTCTCCGCCACGGCCTTGTCGTGGGCGGCCACCCAGTCGCGCAGGCCGGGGCCTTTCAGGCTGCTGCCATCCAGGCGCTGGTAGCTGCCCAGCCAGACGTTTTGAATGCCTTGGGCGTTGGTGACCGCATCGCGGTGGGTGTTGTCGGAGAAGCAGGAGTGTTCGTCTTCCTGGTCGCGGCTGGCCATGGCGACTTCCAGGCGCTCGCCCGCCAGTTCGCCGCGCGAGAGCGAGCCCAGGCCCACAAAAATCTTGCGCAGCGATTCTTCGCCGCCCTTGTCAAAGGTGGCGCGGAAGTTGTTCTTGACACCGGGCTTCCATTCCTTGGCGACCGATTCGAGGTCATCAATCAGCAGCTCGGTCACCACTTTCAGGTACTGGCGGCGGCGGTCGGCGTTGGGCTTTTTGCCGTCGATGAAATCGGTGAAGGGGCGGGCGCCGGGGCCGGTTTCGCTCAAGTCCTGGCCCCACAGCATGAACTCAATGGCGTGCCAGCCGGTGGAGATGTTCTCTTCCCCGTCGTGCTCGTTGAGCTCGGCCAGGTGTTTTTTGGTGATGGCTTCTTTGCGGTTGTTGATGATGCCGGCCTTGTCATCGCCTTCGACATAGTCCACATAGGACTCGTCCATGGGCCAGGCATTCATTTGGCCTTCGGGGCCGTTTTCGTTGTCAATCGGGCCGTCGTAAAAGCGGAAGGCTTCGGTCTGGCCGTAGAACTCACGGGCGTCCAGCCACGCTTTGCGGGCAGCGTCTTGTGTGGCCTGGCTGGGCTTGGCCAAAAAGGCGTGCACGGCTTTTTGCAACTGCTTGGCCGCGGTGATGGTGTCGCTGTAGTTGGCATACACCAAAGTGCTGTAGTGCTGCACCACATCTTGCGCTTGGAGCTGGCCCACGCTGGCGCTGGCCGCTGCCACAGGCTGGGCGGCAAAAGCGGGCGCTGTGGTGAGCGCGCCCAGGGCGAGTGTGCTGGCAATCAGGTAGCGGTACATAAAAATCGTGCGTGAGCGAAGCAATGAAAGCCGTGATTTTATGTGATTGATAATGGTTTTTATTTGCTTTTGAGCAACACATTCCTGTTACAGCAGCACATGGCCTTGCACACAGGTCACGCAATGCCCACCCACCCACAACTGGGCTTGTGCATCTTGGGTAATGGCGAGGACGCCTTGTCGCCCAACGCCGCGCCCTTGTTCGGCCAGATAGGGCGCGCGCAGTACTTGGCGCTGGGTCAACCACTGCGCCAAGGCAGCATTCAGGCTGCCGGTGACGGGGTCTTCCTCTCCATTGAGCATGAAGGCACGGACTTCCAAGGGAGTAGTGGGGTTGCCTGTGAGTGCACATACGCCAATGCCCACATCATCTGCAAATAAAGGCGTCAGCGCCCGAAGCTGGGTGCTGTCCGGTTGCATACCGCGTAGTTGCTTCAAGCTGTCCAACTGCAAGCACAGCCAAGGGGCACCGACATCCAGCAAGGCGCTGGCATGAATGTGCTCCACCTGCAAGCTGATGGCACTGAGTATCTGGGGCATGCATGCAGGCAGTGAGCGCTTTTGGGCGGGTGGTGCGGCAAAGGCCCAACCATGCGTGGAGGGCTGTAGTTGAATCAGCCCAGCCTTGCAGGCTTGCACGATGCGATCGGGTGATTGCGGTTGTCCGCCCTGCGCTAACCAAGCGTGGCAGGTGCCTAAGGTAGGGTGCCCGGCAAAGTCCATCTCTCCCGCGGACGAAAAAATGCGCACTTCGTAGTCGGCACCGAGGGCCCGTGCCTTGGCGCTGGGCGGCAGCACAAATGTGGCTTCTGACAAACGTGTCCAGCGGGTGAAGGCCAGCATTTGGGCGGTATCTAAGCCTTCGCTGTCCAAAACTACCGTGACCGGGTTTCCCAAGTACGGCGTGTGTGTGAACACATCAACGGTCATCATGGGGCGCAGGCGAGGCATGGTCATATTCACAGCAGCACCGTGCCTTCTACGCACGTGACGGTCTGACCGCCGACCCACACTTTGGTTTGTGCATCTTGGGTAATGGCCACCCAGCCATCGCGACCTACGCACGCACCTTGGTTGGCCATGTATGGGGCCTGAATATGGTCTTGGGCGATCAGCCATTGGGCCAGGCTGCCGTTGAGGCTGCCTGTGACCGGGTCTTCCACCCCCGTGGTGCTGAAGGCGCGCACTTCCAGCTGGGCCGATGGGGGCAAGGCGGTGCGCAGCCCGGTGGCAAAAGCCTCGGCCTCGCGACAGGCACGGCCAATGAGGGGTGTAGCGTCTTCCTCATCGTAGAGCGCCGCCACGCCCACTTTGTGGCCTAGTGCTTTGAGACGTGCCAGATCGGGCGCCAGGCTGAGTACGGTGTCGGGGCTGTCGAGCAGCAGGCACAGCCAGTGGGGGCCGTTGTCCATGTACGCCGCATCCATGACCTGCGCGGTGGAGATGCCCAGCGCTTCGTAAATGTGGTGCAAATTGGCGGGCAGCGGCAGGGCCTGGGTGCAGGGGTTGGCAAAGGCCAGACCGTCGTTGCTGCGCGCAATCGTGATCAAGCCCTTGGCGCACTCCTGTACCACTCGGCCCTGAACTTGGGGCTGGCCGCCGTGCTGCAGCCATGCATGGCAGGTGCCCAGCGTGGGGTGGCCGGCAAACGTCATCTCGGCCGCAGGGGTGAAGATGCGCACGCGGTAGTCCGCGCCTTGGGCACGCCCCGCTGCGCTGGGTGGCAGCACAAAGGTGGTTTCAGACAGGTTGGCCCAGCGGGCAAACGCTTGCATCTGGGCATCATCCAGCCCGGCAGCATCCAGCACCACGGCCACGGGGTTGCCTTTATAAGGTGTGGCGGTGAAGACATCGACCGTCATCAGGGGGCGCTGCTGGGGGGCAAAAGGTGTCATGGATACAAACAGTGGAAGGCCAAAAGAAAAAGCGCACCGTTTGCCAGAAACGGTGCGCTTGGAACGATACGCCACTTATCGTGGCGCTGTCACGCAGGGTGAAATTACTGGGCCAGTTGCGCGCGGATGGCCGCAGCCAGTGCCGCAATGCCCTTGCGGATTTGCTCGGGCGAGACCGTCACATAGGACAGGCGCAAGGTGTTGGTTTCTGCCTCACCGGCAAAGAAGGGCGCGCCCGGCACAAAGGCCATGCCGCGCTCGACCGCTGCGGGCAGCAGCGCCTGTGCATCCATGCCTTGGGGCAGCTTGACCCACAGGAACATGCCGCCGACGGGGCGTGTCCAAGTCACGTCCAGTCCTTCCATTTCGCTTTCCAAGGTCATCAGCATCACATCGCGCTGGGCCTTGTACATGGCACGGATGGTGGGGATGTGATTCTTGAGGAAGTCGTTTTTCATGACTTCCGCCACCACACGCTGGTTAAAGCTGGGGCTGTGCAAGTCAGCAGCTTGCTTGGCTTGTGTCAACTTGCCGTAGATGGACTTGGGCGCCACGATGAAGCCCACGCGCAGACCGGGGGCCAGTACCTTGGAGAACGAGCCCATGTAGATCACGCCCTCGGGGTTGCGCGCAGCCAGCGGCAGCGGGGGCTCGCCTTCGTACCACAGGTCGCCGTAGGGGTTGTCTTCGATCAGGGGGATGTCCAGTTCCTTGGCCTTTTCCACCAGCGCCTGGCGGCGCGCTTCGCTCATGGTGCGGCCCGTGGGGTTCTGGAAGTTGGGCAGCACATACGCCATGCGGGCCTTGTCGGCACCGGAGCCCACCTTGGTAGCAAAGTCTTCGACCAGCATGCCTTCGTCGTCGCTGTCCACGCCCACTGCCACGGGTTCCATGGGAGTGAAGGCCTGCAGCGCGCCCAGGTAGGTGGGTTTTTCCACCAGCATGCGGCTGTCTTTGTCCAGGAACACCTTGCCGATCAGGTCCAGCGCCTGCTGGCTGCCGGTGGTGATCAGAATCTGCTCGGGGTTGACTTCCCAGGGCAGGAAGTCGGCAATCGCCTGGCGCAGCTCGGGGAAGCCTTCGGTGGTGGAGTACTGCAGCGCAGCGGCGCCGTCACGCTCCATCACGGTGTTGCACGCAGCGGTGAAAGCAGGGATGGGGAAAGCCGCAGGCGAAGGCAGACCACCTGCCATGCTGATGATGCCGGGGCGATCGGTCAGCTTCAGGATCTCGCGGATTGCGGAGGAGTTCATCTTGGCAGCACGTGCGGCCAGGGTCCAGTTCGTCATAACTACTCAATCTCAATACGCCGCACGCGCACTGCGCGCGTGCTGGCAAAGCTTGTTGCAAAGAGCATACCGTTGTGCAGCATGGCCAGCAGCCCCGGAAACTACGGATAGCGCGGACTGGCGTGGCAATTGGCGTCGGAGCGCCGGTAGGCGGCGACGTCGGTGCACCTATTGTGGAGCTTCGCGCCCCCGCTTGCAGGCGCTGTTCAGAAAAAAATACATGGCCTAGGCCCTCAGCATCCACAAAGCCGTCAGCACCAGCAGTGCGGCCATGCCGCGGTTAAACCACAGCAAGCGGTGCCCTGCTGCCAGCCATTGGCGCAAAGCGGCACCAATACAGGCGTACAGAAGGTTGCTGCTGAGTGCGTAGAAGGCCATCACCGGCAGTACCACCAGCATGCGCGCTGTGAAATCCGCCTGGCCCGCGACCCAACCCGCGACGATGGTCAACGCCAAAAGCCATGCCTTGATGTTGACGAATTGCAGCAAAACGCCTTGCACAAAGCCCACTTGCAACTGTGCGGGTTTGGCTTGCGCCAGCTGCCCGCTGCCCGAGAGCTTGAACGCCAGCCACAGCAGATAGGCAATGCCCAGTGCCTTGATGCCCCAGCGCAGCGCTGGCAGGCCGGTGATCAGCGCGCCCACGCCCAAGGCACACAGCACCAGCAGCAGCGACCAGCCCACAGGCACGGCAGCCACAAAGCGCAGGCTGTGGCGCAGGCCGTGGTTGGCCGCCATGGCGGTGGACAGCGTGGTGTTGGGACCGGGGGAAAAGCTCATGGCAGTGGCCAGAACGAGCAAGGCGGTGAATTCTTGGAGTGGCATGACGTGCGAGGGGAATGCAGCTGCCAATGTAGGTGGCTTACAGGGTACTTGTCAGCAGGTTTTGTACCAACGGCTGCGCAGGAGTTGCGGTGTTGGTAGGGCCGACGCTTGGTGAGTCAAGGAGTGGTGGAGTGGCTCGGGAAATAAAAAACGAAGCTGCCAGCGCTGGTACAGCTTCGTTTTCAAGTTGTTTTATCTTTGAAATGCTGGATTGACAGGCGCAAGCAGCTACTTTTTTGATAACACTACCAGTGTGGGCGCTGGTTGTGCCATTCGCAGGCCAGACGCAACAAGGTGCGATTGACGTGTTCCAGCGAAATATCATGCTCTTCGCACACTTCGCGGATGGTGGCGGCGCCGTTTTCGCGCTCCAGGGCAAAGGCCAGTTGCAAGCTGGGTGCGTACGGGCCTTCACCGCGGATGGCGGCATCGGGAATGCGCTCGGACAGCGGCAGGCGGGTGAGCGTGGTCTCCAGCGGCTCGTCCAGCACATCGTTCAGGCGTGCAAACAGGCCGCACAGGTACACCTCGCTGCGCAGCTCCTGGCTGACACCGGCGTCCAGCAAGTGCGAAGTCATTTGCGCGCGCATCACGGTGCCAAGGCGAATGGGCTGCAAATCTTTGTCGTGGCTGGCGTGGATCAGCTGGGTGGCCAGCCATTCCTTGAGCGTGCCGTAGCCCAGCATCACCAGCGCACGGCGCAGCGAATTGATGGGGTTGCGCGCCCCCAGCGCGGCCGAGTTGGCGTACAGCATGAAGCGGTAGGCCAGCAGCGGGTCTTCGCTGAGAATTTCTTCAAAGGTTTCCAGCGACTGGTCGGCATCGACGGCCTTCATCAGCCGCAGTACGTGTTCGTGCGAGGGGTGCAGCACCCGGGCGCCGCGCACCCGGTGCAGCACATCGTCGGTGGGCCAGCCTGCAATCGCGCTGGCGTGGTAGTGCTCCAGGCAGCGGCGCGCCAGTGTTTGGCTGTGGATTTCTTCATACATCTGGCCTTGCAACAAGGCCAGGCGCTGCGGCACGGGCTGATCGACCGTTGCGCGCATCAAAATCAGTGCGTCTTGGGGCTCCAGATGCAGCAAGCTGCTGGCATAGTGGTTGGCCTCGGCAGTGGTGGGCAACTGGTTCATGCCCCCGCGCCAGACCAAGCGCACGCCGCGCTGTGCAGCAAAGGCTACGCGCTCGGCCAGATCAGGGTGGTCAGCCAGCCACTCGGCGCGCACTTCCAGCGCCCATGCGGGGTTGGGTGTGATGTGCGCGAGCAGCGCTTGCAGCAAGCCCGTGGACTGCGGTGAGAGCAGCAAACGCGGCGATGAAGGCGCCCACATTTCACGCAAGATGCGCAGCAAATGGGCCGCATCGACCGGGTGGTTGGCCGGGTCGTGCAAAAACAGCTGAACACCGGTGAGATGGCGTTCAGCGTTCCACAGTGGGCGGTAGCCCATCACCAAAGCATTGAGAACAAATTCCACAGTGCAAACCTAGCAAAGAGGTGATGGCGCAGCTTAGCCGATGTAGTCAAACAGCGACAGCTTCTGGATCGAAGCGTACGACTGCAGCGCCGCGGAGACCATGGTCTCTTGGGTTTTGAGCTGGGACAGTGCAGCCACGGCATCAATGTCCTCGGCCGACGAGCGCTGAGCTTCCATCTGCTCATTGCGCAGCAGTAACGTGCTGCCCATGCGCTCGGCCTGATTGAGCAAGTCACCGGCCACTCCGCGCACGGTGGAAATGCGGTTGAGCTGGGTGTCCAGCTCCGCCAGCGACTTGGCCAAACCCTGTGCCAGGGCGCCGTGGTCGGTCGAGCCATCGCTGTTGCCGTTGTTTTTGACGGTGGCAATGGCTTGGTCCAGCGCTTCAAAAATCGATTGACTGGTGCTGGGCGAAACATTCAGTGCATCGCCATCTTGGGGGTCACCCGAGATGGTGATGTTCATGCCAAAGACCTGCACGTCTTGGCCCGTGACAAACGCCACTGGCGTCGAGGGCGCATAAGTGATCTTCGGGTAGTCTTGCTCGGTTTCACCGGGCAAAGCAGTGTTCACATCCCACTCGGCAATGGCTATGGGTTGTTTGACCTCATACGTCATGCTGCCGTCTGCGGCCTTGGCGAACTCAATGCTGGCCGTCAGCGGCAACGTCAGGCCCGCGGGCATGGCTTCATTGTTTTGCTGCTTGGTTTCGGCAATCGTGTTCAAACGCTGGTTAAACAGCTCCAAGTCAGACTTCAGTGCCGAAGCATCTTGGGCATTGGTGATGGCGCCAACTGTCGAGTAGGCGGTGCCGGTGTTGGTGCTGGCCACCTCCGTGGACAACACGCCATTGCCCGTTTTACCGCTGTAGAACGCCAACATGCCATCCAAGGAGTTGGTGATGGTGTAGTCGTTGCTGTTGGGCTGGCCGCCTTGAATGCCTTGCGTGCCATTGGGAAATGGGGTCTCGGATTTAGTGTCCAAGCCGCGGAACAGGGGCAAACCGTTGCTGTCTTTGCGGTTGGCATAGCTGAGCACTTGCGCGCGCAGGCTTTGCAGCTGCTCGACCAAGGTGTCGCGCTGGGTTTGGTTGAAGGCACCATTGCCGGCATTGACGATCAGCGAGCGGAACTCTTGCATGGCGCTGTTGATTTCGCCCAGCGTGGATTCGCCATACTGGATGGTGGCCGTTTGGGCATCCAACTGGCGCTGGTCGGTGTCAATGCGCGACAGGCGCGTGCGGGCACGTTCGGCCTGCGCAGCGGCCACGGGGTCGTCGCTGGCGCGAATCACGCGTTTGCCGGCCGAGGCGTGTTCCATCTGGCTCGACAACTCAGCTTGCTGCTTGCTGATGTTGGAGATGGTGCGGTCGTACATGTGGGCGGTGCCCAGGCGGGTAATGCTCATCTCAAGCTCCTATCAATCAACGGCCAACGGCGTTAAGCACGCTGTCGAACAGGGTTTGTGCAGTCTGAATAATCTTGGCAGAGGCTTGGTAAGCCTGTTGGTATTGCAACAAACGGGCCGCTTCTTCATCCAAGTTGACGCCAGAGACGGCGGTGCGGTCAGCATTTAAGTTTTTAGCAACAGTCTCTGATAGCTCGGCTGCGTACTTCGCACTTTGAGTACGGGTGCCAACAATTGCCATAGCGGCAGAGAACCCATCGGCCAGCGTGGTACCGCCATCGAACATGACTTGGTCACGCAGACCCAAGAAAGAGGAGGCGTTGCCAGCGTTCAGTTTGTAACCATCACCCAAGCTAAGGGCATGAGAGATCTCAATCGTGTCCCCGTGATGTGGCGTGCCAGTTAACTGAATCTTGAGGCCAGGCAGTTCAATAACTGAACCAGATTCATAAGCACGAATGCTAGGCACTGGTGCTACAGCAGAGCTCCAAGCGTTGTTGGTGAAGTCAAAAGTTTGTCTCGCAAAGCTATAAGAAATAGCTTGTGTTGCAGGGTCGACAGAAAAGCTAACCACAAAACGCTCATTGACAGCAGGTGCAGATGAAAATTGCGGAATGAGACTGGTGTCGGTAGCTGCCAAGCTCGACAATTGCAATGTGCCCTTATTTCCAGTCGGAATGTTTGCAGTAACGGCACTAGATACTGCCAAATCTGCCGCGTTGTGCACCAGTGGGCTGATCTCGTCCGCAGCTTTGTTAAAAGGCTGGAACAGGATGCTTTGGCCATTCTTTGCAAATTGAGCGACCTCTTCAGGAATTTTGAATTCCAGACCATCTAGTTCAAAGGTAGTCACTCCTGCTGTCGCAAGAGGGATAGCAAATGGCTGTTGGTCCGAGAGGCGGATGAGCTGAGCGGACTTGGCACCAGCCCCATCTTCACTGAACATAATCTTGTAGTCAGATGCTTGAAGCAAGCTGCTTTCAATGACTTTAGCGGTGGCATTGGGCAGTGGCACGCCGGGGGCAAGGGGGTCTACTATGTTCATCCACCCATTTGTCACATCGGTGAGTTTGAACAGTTCTTTGCCATATTCACCAGACAGCGTTAGACCCAACTTGTTTTGCTCATTCAATGCAGAGCCAATTGCCAGTGCTAAGCGACCTAGCTCATTGCGACCCACGACCAAATCATCGTTGTTGAACTTGAGCAAGCCGGCAATCTCGCCTCCGCCGACCATGGCTGCGGTCAACTCGACTTCTTCACCACGCGGCTGGCTGAAATACAGTGATAGCTTTTGACTGCCAGGATATTCCTGCGTTTCTTTAATGCTCAACTGACCAGTGCTGTTGCCCAATACCAGTGCTTGGCTGCCACCTACAAACAGGCTTAATGATCCGTCATCGGCCTCTACTTGGGTGGTCTGCACGTATTGGTTGATCTCGCGGATCAGCTGGTCACGCGCATCAAGCAAGTCATTGGGTTGGTGGCCCGTTGCTAGTGAACGGGCAATTTGGGTGTTCAAGGTCGCTACTTGAACGGCCAAATTGTTGACCAAGGTCACGTCATTCATCAGACGTTGATTGGTCGAGTAATCCAGCTCTTTGAGCGTGGTAGACGCAGCGCGAAAACGTGCGGTCAACTCGCTCATCCGGGTCAGCACCACGTTGCGGGCGGTGCCGTCTGCAGGCGCGGCTTCTACGTCGGCAAACGCGTTCATCATGCTGTTGATGGCGGCGCCCAGGCTGCTGTCGCCGCCGGAGTACACGTCTTGCATCTGCATCAGCGACTGGTAGCGGATGGCATCTGCGGCGCTGGTTGCGTTGGCGGCGTTGGATTGCTTGCCCAGCAACTCGTTGTAGTTGCGCATGACGGTGGCAACTTGTACCCCTTTGCCCACATAGCCAGTGCCCATGTTTTGGCCGACCAAGGCCTTGGTGGCAATGGTTTGGCGCGAATAGCCCGCGGAGCTGACGTTGGCAATATTGTGGCCAGTGGTGGTCAGTGCTTGCTGGTTGGCGATCAGTGCGGAGACGCCGACGTTCATTAAGCTCATGTGCGTATCTTTCTAAAGCTTTAACCTTGGGTGCCTTGCTGGGCTGCACGTGCGCTTTCAATGGCGCGTGACAGCTTGCTAGCGTAGAGGGGGTCGGTGGCATAACCTGCGTTTTGCAGCGCTGTGGCATAGGAGCGGGCGTTGCCCGTGTTTTCCATGGCTTTGGCGTAGCGCGGGTTTTCGGTGATCAGGCGTGCGTAATCGCGGAACGACTCTTCATACGAGTCGTAGGCGCGAAACTTGGCCTTGACCTTGCGGGGAATGCCGTCGACGTATTCGGTGGTGGTGATTTCGGCCACCTTGCCACTCCAGTTGCCCGTGGCCTTGATGCCAAACAGGTTGAACGAGTTGCTGCCGTTGTCACCACGGATTTCACTTTTGCCCCAGCCGGTTTCGTGACCGGCCTGGCCCAGCATGTAGCTGGCGGGAATGCCGCTCTCACGCGCCACGCGCTGTGCGGCGGCGTTGTGGGATTGCACAAAGTTGTCACGCCCTTTGGGCGAGGGCGCGTAGGCATCCAAGAATGCAGTGCTGCCCACGGCGGTGTTGCCTGACAGGCCGGGGTAGCGGGCGCTGCGGCCGGCAAAACTCACCGTGGAAGGAATGCTGAAATTGCGCTCGCCACTGCTCATTGCTGCTGCAGGGTTGACGCCAGCGTCAGCAGGGTCGAGGCCCATGGAGCGGGCAATTTGCGCGGTGATGGCATCGGCCAGCCCACCGGGCATGCCCGCCATGGAGACGGACAGCTGCTGGTCCATCATGGAGTCGGCCAGCTTGGAGCTTTCGTTGTCCAGCAAGCCGCTTTTCATGGTGGCCTGCCGCATGCTCTTGATCATCTCGTGCATGAACAGCGATTCCAACTGCTTGGCGGCTTCGCGTGCCGCTTGCGGGTTGTTCGCGCTGGCCTGGCTTTTCAGGCTGTTGAGCGAGTTGATGTCGGTCGCTAGCGCATTGCTGGTGTTCATCATGCTCATATCACCTCCAGTTCGGCATTCAAAGCACCTGCGGCTTTGATGGCTTGCAAGATGGCCAGCAAATCCTGGGGCGTAGCACCCAAGGCGTTGAGCGAGCGCACCACATCGGACAGCTGGGGCGATGCGGGCACGCGAATGATCTTACCGGGCTCTTGCGTGACGTTGATATTGGTCTTTTCGGCCACCACGGTCTGGCCTTGTGAGAAGGCGCCGGGCTGGCTGATGACCGGGGTGGAATCGATGGTGATGGCCAGGTTGCCGTGGGCAATCGCGCAGGGGCCCAGCGTGACGGCCTGGTTCATCACAATCGAGCCGGTGCGGGCGTTGATCACGACCTTGGCGGCCGGCTTGTTGATGGGCAGGTTCAGCTCCTGGATGTCGGCAATGAAACCGACGCGGGCGCCGGGGTTCACGGGGGCGCGCACTTCCACGGTGCGGCCATCCAGGGCCATGGCCGTGCCCACGCCGTGGCGTCCGTTGATGGCCTTGACCACCTGGCTGGCGGTCTGAAAGTCGGTGGTGTTCAGACCCAGCTTGATGGTGTCGCCGTCATTGATGGGTGTGGGTACAGCACGCTCGACCTGTGCACCCAGCGGAATGCGTCCGGCACTCAGGTGGTTGATCTGTACCTTGGAGCCGCCCTGCGATGCGCCCGCACCGCCGATCACCAAATTACCCTGGGCCAGCGCATAGATCTCGCCATCGGCGCCGCGCAGTGGGGTGGTGATCAGCGTGCCGCCCTTGAGCGACTTGGCGTTGCCCATGGACGAGACATTGATGTCGATCTGCTGGCCCGGCTGCGCAAAAGCGGGCAGCTCTGCCGTGACGATCACGGCGGCTACGTTTTTGAGCTGCAGGTTGTTGGTGTTGGCTGTGGCTGGCAGCGTGATGCCCATTTGCTGCAGGTAGTTGGACAGCGTCTGGGTGGTGTAGGGCATCTGGGTGGTCTGGTCGCCCGTGCCATCGAGGCCGACGACCAAACCGTAGCCGGTCAACTGGTTAGACCGCACGCCCTGAACCGAAGCTACTTCCTTGATGCGCAAGGCGTTGGCTGGAGTTGCCAGCAGACCGCCGCTGAGGGCGAGCAGCGCCAGGGCGAGGCGTGCTGGGCGGAATGTGGAGAGCGTGGACAGTACTTTCATACTGCCCAATTCTGGAGAGGATTAGAAAGGGATAAAGCTCAAAAAGAAACGGGACAACCAGCCAATTGCCTGTGCTGAATTTTGCTGGCCGCGGCCACGCGATTCCACGCGCACATTGGCCACTTGGGTGGAGCTGATGATGCTGTTGGGCGCCAGCAAATAGGGGTCCACCGTGCCGGTAAAACGCAGCACATCCACGTTCTGGTTCACGCCGATTTGCTTTTCACCGGTGACCAGCAAATGGCCGTTGGGCAGCACTTCCACCACCGTGGCTGTGATGGAGCCTGTGAACGTGTTGGCGCTGGTGGTGCCGCCGCCGCCTTCAAAGTCGGTGTTGCTGGTGACGCCCAGTTTGCCGAGTTTCTGGGCGGTACCGAGAGCGCCACCGGTAAGCAGTGGCAAGTCTGTAATGCCTGCCGACATATTGCTGTCGCGGTTGACGGTCGATGAAGACTTTTGGCTGGCGGTGACCTTCTCGGCAATCTGGATGGTCACCAAATCGCCCACCAGGCGTGCGCGGCGGCTTTCAAACGGGGGGCGGTAGCGGTTGGCCTGAAACAGCCCCCCGGTTGCCTGCGCTTGGGGCTGGGGCACGGCAATGGCCGTGGCTGGCAGCGGTTTGGTTTGGTCGTGCAGTTCTACGGGCGGCGGCTCGTTGAAGGCGCAGCCGCTGACCACCAAGCTGGCAGCCCCCCACAGCACAAGGCGTGGTGCGCGCTGTGCCAGCGCGAAAACAGGGTGGGTGGGGAGAGAGGCGGCCGACATAAGCGCTCCGAGAAAAACAAAATAAGAGCTGCTTGAGCTTGTTTTTAAAAGGTTTCAGGTAGTTTTATATCTGAAAACCTTGTAAATCAAACGCTAGCTGCTCTGATTATCAAAGTGGAATTACAGCTGCGACAGCTTGGCCAGCATCTGGTCGCTGGTGGAGATGGCCTTTGAGTTCATCTCGTAAGCACGCTGGGTCTGGATCATTTGCACCAGCTCTTCCACCACGTTCACGTTGGACGATTCCAGAAAGCCCTGCATCACCGTGCCCAGATTGTTGGTGCCGGGGGTGCCGGTTTGTGGGGCGCCCGAAGCCGCGCTTTCGCGGTACAGGTTCTCACCAATCGGCTCCAGGCCCGGGGGGTTGATGAAGGAGGCGGTATTGAGCTGGCCAATTTGCTGGGGCTGTGCCTGGCCGGGCAGCGTCACCGATACGGCGCCCGAGCGGCTGATGCTCAGCTTGGTGGCGTCTTGCGGCACGGTAATGCCGTCCAGCAGTGGGTAGCCGCCGGCGGTTACCAGTTGGCCGTTGGCGTCCTTGCTGAACGTGCCGTCACGGGTGTAGGCGGTGGTGCCATCGGGCATTTGCACCTGGAAGAAACCGTCGCCGCTGATGGCCACGTCCAGGTCTTTGCCGCTTTCCAGGGGCGTGCCTTGGGTGAAGTTGCGGGTGGTGGCCACGGTGCGCACACCCAGGCCCAGGTGCATGCCGGTGGGCAGAATGTTTTGCTCGTCCGCTTGGGAACCCACCTGGCGCAGGTTCTGGTAGATCAAGTCTTCAAACACTGCGCTTTGGCGTTTGTAGCCGGTGGTGGAGACGTTGGACAAGTTGTGCGAGACCACGTCCATCTGCGTCTGCTGGGCAGACATACCGGTCTTGGCAATCCACAGGGAATTCATCATGGTGAAGTTTCCTTCCGTATTCGTTAGCGATCGGCTTTAGCCGTTCATGCTCAGCAGTTGGCTGGCGGTCTTGTCGTTGGTCTCGGCGGTGGTCAGCAGCTTCATCTGCTGCTCAAACTGGCGCGAGGCGGCGATCATGCCGACCATGGCTTCCACCGCATTCACGTTGGAGCCTTCCAGTGCACCAGCCACCATGGTGGCGTTGGCGTCTGCGGGCAAATCGCCTTGGGCGTTGCGAAACAGACCATCATCCCCACGCTTGAGGGCCTGCTCCATATTGGGGGTCACCATTTTCAGGCGACCGATGTTGATGGGGTCTTGCCCATCCAGGGTTGCCACCACCGTACCATCGCCGCCAAAGCTGATCTTGGCGTTCTGGGGCACATCCACGGGTGCGCCGCCATCGGTGAGCACGGGCAAGCCGGTAGCGGTGACGAGCTGGCCGTCCGCAGTCACTTCCAGTGCGCCGTTGCGGGTGTAGGCCTCCAGACCATCCAGGCCTTGCACGGCGAACCAGGAGTTGCCGCGCGCCATCAGGTCGGTGCTTTTGCCGGTTTGAATGGCTGGGCCTGCTTGCTCCAGGTAGCCGGAGGTGGCGTCCAATCCAAAGACACGCGTGCTGGAGCCCTGGCCTTCCAGCGGCACCGAACGGAAGGTGCTCAGCTCGGCACGGAAACCCGTGGTCGAGACGTTGGCCAGGTTGTTGGAAAGCACCGCCTGCCGTTGCGCAGCGGCGTTGGCGCCGGTCATGGTGGTGTAGATGATGCGGTCCATGTATTGCTCCTAGTCGCGCGTGTTCACACTGCTTAGCGCAGGTTGACCAAAGTCGAGAAGATTTGGTCTTGGGTCTTGATGGTCTGGGCGTTGGCCTGGTAGGCGCGCTGTGCGGTCATCATGTTGACCAGCTGGGCCGTCAGGTCTACGTTGGACTCTTCCAGCGCACTGCCCTGGATGGTGCCGAAGCTGCCGCTTTGGGCGTTGCCGTAAATGGTGGGCCCTGCGTCGGCAGTCCATTCCCAGTTGTTATTGCCAGCGGGGGTCAGGCCTTGGGCGTTGGTGAAACGCGCCATCGCAATTCTTGATTCGGCACGGGTGATGCCGTTGGAGTATGACGCCATTAAAGTGCCATCGGTAGCCACGTTCACGCCCGTCAGCTCGCCGGGGGCATAGCCGTCTTGCGATAGTCTGGACACGGAGAAAGCATTACCAAATTGGGTAGCTTGGCTCAGGTCAACCGTGACGTCGAAGGTGGTTCCAGGTGGTGGTGGGGGGGTTACAGCAGCACCACCGCTGGCATTTACATTGATGACCAGATTGGCGGGTGTCGTGGAAAGAAACTTTCCGCTTGTATCAAATGTCACGGACCCAATGGGAGTAGCGCTGGAGAGGCTGTCGTACACGTTCCAAGTGTTGCCTGTTCCGGGAACGCTTGGTGGCGCTTTTTCAAAATACAGCGATACGGAATGGGGGTTGCCCAGCGAGTCATAAACCTGTAGCGAGGTGCCATTGGCAATACGATTGGTACCTAACTCGGTGCGTGAGTCCAGATTCAGACTGACCTCGATATTCTCGGTTTGCTTAGCGGGAATGCCTGCGCCGGATGGAAAGCGGATGGGCGCGCGGCCGACTGTGGCCACGCCTGTTGCGGGATTCAGTGCATTGCCCATAACCTTGTCACCGTTCACGGTGATCAAAAAGCCGTTTTTATCCAGCTGGAAATTGCCGGCCCGGGTGAATGCTTCGGAGCCGCTGGTGGTCTCCACCACAAAAAAACCATCACCATTGATGGCCATGTCCAAGCCGTTGGCCGTCGGTGTAATTACGCCCTGGCTGAATTGTTGCGAAACCGCAGCCACACTCACACCGATACCAGCATTGTTGCCGCTGGCTGCGCCCATGGCGCTGGCCACCATTTCATTGAATTCGGTGCGTGAATTTTTGAAGCCAACGGTGTTGCTGTTGGCAATGTTGTGGCCAATGACGTCCAGATTTTTGCTGGCACCGTTGAGGCCGGAAAGTCCGTGATGGAAACCCATGGTTCGCTCCTACGAATTTAGAACACAGCCTTGACGCTGTTGTAGTTGATGCTGCTGCCGTTGGCCAACTCCAGCATGAGGGCACCGTTGGCGATGCTGGTTGCGACCACGGCGTTGGGTGACAGCGAGGTGGACTTGACCGCGGCTTCGCCATTGGTGGCGGTGACCTTGAAGCGCAAATCCATGCTCTCGCCGGTGTAGTCGCTGCCATCCCAGGTGAAATAGTTGCGCCCTGCGCTGGCAGAGCCCATTTCAATGGTGTCCACCACTTTGCCGTTGGCATCGGTGATAGTGACGGTGACGTTGGAGGCCGAGCCTTCCAGGTCAAACGCTGCAGTGCCGCTGAGCTTGACGTTGCCTTCGTCATCTTCCGAGGCCGCCAGACCCAGCTGATTGCCTTCGGACAGCACGGTGTGAC
>JAFAGF010000170.1 GCA_023422975.1 Pseudomonadota bacterium | reverse complement strand
GGCTGTACGGTGCCGCCGGCGGCCCATTGGCCCTGGTCGTCATAGGCCGCGCCGGTGTGCTGCAGACACCACCAGTCCATCAAGGCATTGCCGGGGCCACAGTCAAAGCCCATGACGGGTGTTGCGGTGCTGGAGGCGGGTAGCAGGCTGATATTGGCAATGCCGCCAATGTTGAGCACGGCGGTGCTGCGATCCGGGCGGCTGAAGACGCCTTGGTGAAAGGCGGGCACCAGGGGGGCGCCCTGGCCACCTGCGGCCACATCGCGGCTGCGCAGGTCTGCCACCACGGCGATGCCTGTGCGCTCGGCCAGCAAGGCCGGGTTTTGCAGCTGCAAGGTGTAGCCTGTGCCGTCGTGCAGCTGGGGTTGGTGGCGCACGGTTTGGCCGTGGGCACCCACCGCGCGGACCTGGTTGGCGGTGGTGCCGGTTTGGCGCAGTAATTGCTGCACCACCTCGGCATAGGCACGGCTGATGGCGTTGCTTGCCAGCGCTGCGCGATGCAGCTCATTGCGGCCTTCGGGGCTGTTGAGTGCCAGCAGCTCCTGGCGCAAATCGGCAGGAAAGCCCTGCGTGGCATAGGCCAGCACGTGCATGCGCTGCTGCCCATCCCACTGCACCAGCACGCCATCGACGCCATCGAGCGAGGTGCCAGACATCAGGCCGATATAGCGTTCGGTGCGATCAGGTGAAGCGGAGTTGGAGGTGGGCATACAAACACGGCAGGCAAAGAAAAAGGGCCTCGATTGCTCGAGGCCCTCAAGAGGTTAGCACAGGCTTATTGGGCGCTGGCTTGGCGAATCAACTCTGCCGATGCCAGTTGCATGTGCATGAACTCGGCATGCTTGGCAAACTGTTTGCGCACTTTCTCGGAGATTTCGTTGGCTTCGCTCTTGGCGATGATGGCCTGAGGGTCCTGGTGGTTGCCGTTCACGCGGAATTCAAAGTGCAGGTGCGGCCCTGTGGACCAACCTGTGGAGCCTACGGCACCAATGAATTGACCTTGTTCTACGGACTGGCCCTTCTTGACGTCAATACGGCTCAGGTGGGCGTACACCGTCACGTGGGCGGTGTTGGCGTGCTTGACGTAGATGACGTTACCGTAGCCGTTTTGCCAGCCTGCAAACTCAATCACGCCATCGCCCACGGTGCGCACTTTGGTGCCGGTAGGGGCGGCAAAGTCGGTGCCCAGGTGGCGGCGCCATGTGTTGTGGATGGGGTGCTTGCGCATGGCAAAACCGCTGCTGATGCGCGAGAACTCGACGGGCGAGTTCAGGTAGGCGCGGCGCAGGCTGGAGCCGTCCATCGCGTAGTAAGAGCCGCGCTGACCGGGTTCTTGGAACCACATGGCTTGGTGCAGCTTGTCGCGGTTTTGGAATTCTGCGGCCAGCACACGGCCCGAGCGCAGGAATTCGCCATCGGCTTCCAGCGTCTCGTAAATGACGGAGAAGCGGTCACCCTTTTGCAGGCGGTGGAAGTTGATGTCCGAGAAAATATCGGCCACTTGCACGGCCACGGCATCGGGCAAGCCTGCCGCGTCGGTGGCGGCAAACAAGGTGCTGTGGATGGTGCCGCCCGTCAGGCGGGTGCTGACGACCAGGGGCGCGCTGGAGATGGTGCTGACCAGTTGGCCTTGCGCATCGCGCTCCAGAACCAGGCGCTGGAAGTTGTCGCTGTCTTCGCTGTCCATCCAGCGCACGGTCAGTTTACGCAGTTGGTGATCGTTGCTGGCTTCGGCGGACACCAAGCGGCCGGTGCGGCTGAAAATGTGCTGGCGAACCAGTTCATTGCTGCGCAAAAAGGCCGAAGCGCTGGGGTCTGCAATGCCAAGGCGTTGCAGCAGCGATTCAGGGGTGTCGCTGGAGCGGGTGTAATCCGTGCGGAACAGCGAAAAATCGTTCAGGTCAGTCAGGTCAGCCAGCGTGCTGCCCTCAACCAGTGAGGGAATGGTTTGGGTGAGCGTGCGGACAGGCATGTCGGCAGGGTCTGGACCCAAGGACGCAACGGCGAAGGCGCCGCCTCCAGCGGTGAGCATGAGGGCCGCAATCGCGGCGGTCAGGCGTTTCGGGTGACGCTGAATGGACTGTGCCAGCTGTGCAAGCAAAGCACTGCCAGCAGAAACTAGTTTGTGAGTCAAAACATGGGTTCCCGGGAAGTGTGCGTGCCTTGAAGACGGAAAGGCATGTGAGGCATGGGGCACGCGTTCTGTCAGCATAGTGGCCATTTACCAGTATGTAAATGCCTTGCCGACTAGAATTGGTCACTGCAATTGAGCCCAAATTATACCGGGGCGCCTATACCCCGCGCTGGAAAAAACCCTTATGAATCAAAATGCTGTTACAACATACCCGGTCACTGAGGCTGTAAGACAAGCGCTTGAAATCACCTTGCGCGGCGTTGACGAATTGTTACCAGAAGCAGACTGGACGCAAAAACTGGCGCGCTCGGCGGCCACGGGTGTGCCCCTGCGCATCAAGCTGGGTCTGGATCCGACAGCGCCGGATATCCATTTGGGGCACACCGTGGTGCTCAACAAAATGCGCCAACTGCAGGACCTGGGCCACACCGTGATCTTCCTGATTGGCGACTTCACGACCTTGATTGGTGACCCTTCTGGTCGCAATTCCACCCGCCCCCCGCTGACCGCCGAGCAAATTCAGGCCAATGCCGAGACGTACTACACCCAGGCCTCCAAGGTGCTGGACCCCGCCAAGACCGAGGTGCGCTACAACAGCGAATGGTGTGACAAGCTGGGCGCGCGCGGCATGATTGAGCTGTCGGCCAAGTACACCGTGGCGCGCATGATGGAGCGCAACGACTTCCACACGCGCTTTACCGAAGGCAGCTCCATCAGCCTGCACGAGTTTTTGTACCCGCTGCTGCAGGGCTATGACTCGGTGGCGCTCAAGGCCGACTTGGAG
>JAFAGF010000011.1 GCA_023422975.1 Pseudomonadota bacterium | reverse complement strand
GGGCGCAGTGCGTTGTTGATATCGCGGGTCAGGCCGTTGTGATCGAACGAGCTCATAGCAAACTCCTTGGGGTTGTAGTGATTGGCGAAGAACGGGAAAAAGCAGTCAGGGCGCGCTGTGCCAAACCCCATCGGGGGCTTGGCTGCGATCTTGCAAAAAGGCGTTCACAGGCACCTCGATATAGGTGCGTCCATTGGCGTGGGCTGGGGGCATCAAACCCGCGCGCAGGTTGACTTGCACCGAAGGCAAGATCAAGGTGGGCATGGCCAAGGTTGCATCGCGGCGGTTGCGCATGGCAACAAACTCGGCTTCGCTAATGCCATCGCGCACATGGATGTTGTGGGCTTTTTGTTCGGCCACGGTGCTGACCCATGCGGCTGCGCGACTTGCTGGCGGGTAATCGTGGCAGACGTGAATGCGCGTATCGGCAGGCAGCTGCAAGATGCGCTGGATGGAACGGTAGAGCACCGCCGCATCGCCGCCGGGAAAGTCGGCACGGGCTGTGCCCACATCGGGCATGAACAAGGTGTCGCCCACGAACACATCGTGGCCGGTCACATACGCCATATCGGCGGGCGTGTGGCCGGGAACGAGCCAGGCCGTCACGGGCAGGGTGCCCACGTAAAAGACCTCACCGTCTTCAAACAAGTGGTCAAACTGGCTACCGTCGGGCAAAAAGCTGCGCTCAAAGTG
Source organism: Pseudomonadota bacterium (assembly GCA_023422975.1). Classification (GTDB taxonomy): domain Bacteria; phylum Pseudomonadota; class Gammaproteobacteria; order Burkholderiales; family Burkholderiaceae_C; genus Comamonas. Next base: position 10,119 of record JAFAGF010000011.1, on the reverse strand, counting down.
AAAAATGGTGCGGAAGATTTTTTGCACCTGGCGAATTTGCGAGCCGATCGCGATCTTGCCGCCCAGATGGTGGCGAATGTGCTGCGCCCCCGAGATATGGTCGGCATGGGCATGTGTCTCCAAAATCCATTGCACCTGCCAGCCTTGTGCACGCACATAGTCAATGATGCGGTCGCTGCTGGCACTGGTCAGCGTGCCGGACTTGGGCTCGAAGTCCAGTACGGGGTCAATCACTGCCGCTTGTCGGGCTGTGGTGTCTGCCAGCACGTAGCTGACCGTCCCGGTGACGTCATCAAAGAACGCTTCAATGTGTTGCGTGGAGGTGTGCATGGGCTTCCTTTTGTTCTCGGTCATGCAATCAATATGCTTTTTAATATAATATAAAAAAATAGATCGTGTGTGTGGTGCTTGTCGTTCATGTGACGAGGATCAAACCACAAGGTCTATGTATCCAAAACTCAGGAGATTGCAATGAAAGCAAATATTGGTGGTTGGGACCGTGGGCTTCGTATCGTGGCTGGTTTGGTGCTGATAGCACTGGCGGCGATGGGGGTAGTGGGCTGGTGGGGCTGGCTGGGCGTGATTCCGCTGCTGACGGGAGTGGTACGCTTTTGTCCTTTGTACCCTTTGCTGGGCATCAGCACTTGTCCGCTGCATCGCAAGCCGTGAGTCGGCCGCGGGCCTGTTGCTTCAGCGTTTTAAAGACAGGGCGCTTTAAGCGCCCGATGGTTGGCATTGATCTATGAGTGAATCTTCCGGGGCGCACACCGCGCCAGAGCCTGCAGCGATGGATTTGGGCAGCATGCGTGCGCATGCGGGCGAAGCGGTGGCCATGCTCAAGTTACTGGGCAATGAAGACCGTTTGATGCTGCTGTGCCAGCTCTCGCTGCAAGAGCGCACGGTGGGTGAGCTGGAGCAACTCACAGGCATTACGCAGCCTACGCTGTCGCAGCAGCTGGGCGTTTTGCGCCGCGAAGGCCTGGTGGCCACGCGCCGCGAAGGCAAATTTATTTGGTACCACCTGGCAGATGCACGCGCGTTGCAGCTGATGCAGGTGGTGCATCACCTTTTTTGCGGCCCCGCCGCATAGGGAACTGAGGCATGGGTATGAATTGGGAAGCTTTTACACCGTGGTCAGCATTGGCTGGCGGTGTGCTTATTGGCCTGGCCGCCGCGTTGATGGTGGTGGTGCTGGGGCGTATCGCAGGCATCAGCGGCATCGTGGGCAATCTGTTGCAACCCGCCACTTGGGGTTCGGTCAAGCAGTGGGGCTGGCGTGTGGCCTTTGTGGTGGGTATGGTGGCAGCGCCCGTGGTGTGGCAGGGGTTTGCCCCTTTGCCAGCGATGGAGATGCCTGCTAACCCGTGGGTCATTGTCCTGGCGGGTTTGCTGGTGGGCTTTGGTACGCGCTTGGGCTCGGGCTGCACCAGTGGGCACGGGGTGTGCGGGCTGTCGCGCCTGTCACTGCGGTCGCTGGCGGCCACGTTGATGTTCATGGCTACCGGGGTGTTGACGGTGTTTGTCGTGCGCCACGTGCTGGCTTGAGTGTGCAAGAGAGGATGTTGTGATGATGATCGCTATCGCTGCGTTGTTGTCCGGGCTGGTGTTTGGTCTGGGCTTGATCGTTTCGGGCATGGGCAATCCTGCGAAGGTGCAGAACTTTTTGGATATTTTTGGTGCTTGGGACCCGTCGCTGGGTCTGGTGATGGGCGGTGCGATTGCCGTGGGGCTGTTGGCGTTTACCTGGGCCAAACGCCGCAAGACCTCGGTGCTGGGAGAACCCATGCAACTGCCCACGTCGAGCGTGGTGGACCGCAAGCTGCTCACCGGCGCTGCGCTGTTTGGCGCAGGCTGGGGGCTGGCAGGTTTTTGCCCTGGCCCTGCCGTGATGAATCTGGCTACGCTGCACACCGAAGTGTGGTTGTTTGTGGCGGCCATGCTCGCTGGTATGGTGCTGCAGCATGTTTGGGCCAAAAAAACGGCCTGAGAATGAATGTATTGATAGCTGCTGGCGCTTGCTGCACAAGCGCTAGAGCCTCAAAAGACTAAGCATATGCACGAACAGATGTGGCCGCTGTGGCTGACCTTGGCGCTGGCGCTGGTGTACTTCGTCAAGCAGTGGTGCTGGCCTTCGGCCGCCACGCGCCAGCACGACCAGCTGCGCAGCGACTGGCTGCAGTCGGTGTCTGCCACGCCTGGTACGGAAGTGCTGGGTGTGCAGACCATTCGCAACTCCCTCATGTCTTGCACGATGACTGCCACCGCCGCCACGCTGGCGTTCATGGGCGGCATCAGCTTGCTCTATAGCAGCTGGGCGCAGTCGGCTTCCATCACCACCAAAACTGTGTTCTTGCAGCATGTGCTGGCGGTGCTGGTGCTGCTGGGTCTGTCTTTCATCACCTCCATGCTGTCGGCTCGCCAATGGCACCATGCCGGGTTTGTGGCGGGTATGCCCGTGGGCAGTGCGCAGCGCCAGCAGTGGTTGCCACTGGGGCAGCTGTGCCTGCGCAAGGCCGGGCATTACTACGCCTTGTCGGTGCGTTTGCTGATGTGGTGCGTGCCGGTGGCCGTGGTGGGCTTGTTTGCGTGGCCGGGGGTGATTGCTGCGGCGCTGCTGCTGGTGGTGCTGTGGCGTGGAATTGATCGCTAGACCAGCGAACACGCATTCTTGATACATCCATCCTTCGCCTTGCCGTACCTCGGCACGTCCGTCGTTTTACGCCTCGGTTTTGCTACCAATGTTCGCAGAGTTGGGAGGGGGCTGAATGCTGCGAAATAGCTAACACAGGTCAAGCGCAGCGCTGAAGGCCGCGTCATTGTTTTTGATTTTATTGCGGCATGTGTTGCATTATTTTTTCGACTTAATACTCTCTTAATCTGGCCTCTGAATAATCGAAAGATTTCATAAAAATATAAATAAAAACAATAACTTATGATATTGATGATGGTCAAATTTAAATGACTGTGAGCGGGTTGAGAATCTGTTTATTCCATTAATAAACGGATTTTCAATATGAGTGAAAACCGCCTATCCCCCACGACATCCGACAGCAAGCGCAGCTTCTTGCAAGAGCTGGTTGCGCTGGCCACAGGCTTTGGACTTGCTGGCACCGCACAAGCTGCACCGGCAACGCCCGATTTCCAGCCCACCCGCCGCCCCGGCATGGAAGGCAAACGCTTTGGCATGCTGGTGGATATGCGCAAGTGCATTGGCTGCCAAGCCTGTACGGTGAGCTGCTCGGTGGAAAACCAGCCGCCTATCGGCCAGTTCCGCACCACGGTGCTGCAGTACGAAATCAATGACGGTGCGGGCAGCGCACCTGCCATGGTCAGCTTGCCGCGCCTGTGCAACCACTGCGACAGCCCACCTTGTGTGCCGGTATGCCCGGTGCAAGCTACCTTCCAGCGCACGGACGGCATCGTGCTGGTGGACAACGAGCGCTGTGTGGGCTGCGGCTACTGCGTGCAGGCCTGCCCCTACGATGCGCGCTTTATCAACCACGAGACCCAGACTGCCGACAAGTGCACCTTCTGTGAGCACCGTCTGGAGGCCGGTTTGCTGCCTGCTTGCGTAGAAAGCTGTGTTGGTGGTGCCCGTGTGATTGGTGATTTGAACGATCCCGCCAGCGAGATCAACCAGCGCATGGCGGCGCACGAAGCCGAGATCAAAGTGCTCAAGCCCGACATGAAGACGCAGCCGCGCGTGTTCTACATCGGCTTGCCTGATGAATTCGTGCACGGCGTAGACGGCCAGGCCAGCGTGCGCCTGCTCTCAGACCACTGAACTTCCCGGAGGCTTTTATGCAAATCATTGAACTCCTGACCCCTCACTATGAAGTGGCGTGGCTGCCTTGGGCGGTGCAGTACTTCTTCCTCGTGGGTGTGGCCACTGGTGCTGCATTGCTGGTGAGCGTGTGTGCTTTTGGCCAGACCGGCAGCGCGCTGCAGCGTTTGATGCCGGTGGCCGTGCTGACGCTGGCCGTCAGCGGCCTAGCCGCCCCCGTGTCGCTGCTGGCCGACTTGCACCAACCGGCCCGCTTTTGGCATTTTTATGCACACATGACACCCTGGTCGTGGATGTGGCGAGGTGCCGTGCTGCTGCCTGTGTTCATGACCCTGCTGGTGGCCATGTGCGCCAGCTGGTGGCTGGGCCAGTCGCGCTGGCTGCGCTGGCTGGCGCCTTTGATGGTGCTGTCGGCGCTGTCCATCACGGTGTACACCGGGGCAGAAATGATGGTGGTGCGTTCACGTCCCTTGTGGAACACGCTGTGGGTGCCTGTGAATCTGGCGCTGACAGGCTGGTTGGCTGCCGTGGGTGTGGCTTTGGTGCTGGAGCGCTTCTTGCCCGCCAAGCTGCGTCCCGACGCCAGTGCCCTGCAGGCTTTGCGTGCCATTGGCCTGTGGCTGGCTGCAGCGCTGGTGTTGGCGGCCGTGCTGTGGGCGCTGAGCGGCTTGTTGGGCATGAGCCCCTCGTTCAACGAAGCCCTGCGTCTGGTGCAGGAGTTCCCGGTGTGGCGCATGACTATGATGGGATCGGCCATCTTTGGCGCGGTCGTTGTAGGTGCCTTGCTGCGTGGCAAGCAGCGCTTGCAGGCCAAGGGCTTCACCTTGGTGCTGGGGCTGGGGCTGGCAGCTGCGGCCTGGGCATTCCGCTGGGCGCTGTTCATGGGTGTGCAGGGCGTGCCCAAGTTTGGCGCGGGGCTGTACCTCTATCACATGCCTTGGGGCGGCGACGGCCTGCTGGGCATGCTGGGTGTGGCAGGGCTGTGCGTGGCTTTGGTAGCCATGGCGACGTGGGCGCTGGAGGTTTTCCCCGCACGCAACCCGCGCACTGCTTGAGCCTTGTAGCCAAGACTTTGAAAGAAACAGGCCTCTAACGCAATATTGACGGGCGCTGGCAGCTATCAAAAGCTGCAGAAGCCTGCCCTGAAAGGGCAACCATGACTGACAAAAAACACATTCCTGACCCTTGCAATGACCCTGATGCGGCCCGCCGTCGCATGCTGCTGCGCGGTGGCGCCGTGGCCGGTGGTTTGGCAGCTTTTGCTGCGGGCTACGGCCAAACGGTGGCACGTGGTGCCAAGGGCTTGATCGACGGCACCTCTGGCGTGCCGACCGCCAGCGCCACACGCGGCAACTCGCTGCAGCCGGAATTCCGCATTGACCCGCTCACCGGCCAGCTCACGACCCAGCCCGGTCAGGTGGTCAGCCCCTCCAGCTGCCTGGGTTGCTGGACGCAGTGTGGCGTGCGTGTGCGCGTAGACACCGAAACCAACACCATCTTGCGCATTGCTGGCAACCCCTACCACCCGCTGGCAACCACCAACCCCGCGCCCATGGAAACCCCGGTGCGTGAGGTGTATGCCATGCTGGGCGGCGATAACGGCCTGGAAGGGCGCGCTACCAGTTGTGCCCGTGGATCGGCCATGTTGGCGCACCAAAAGGCGGAGCACCGCGTGCTCACCCCGCTCAAGCGGGTGGGGCCGCGTGGTTCTGGCCAGTGGCAGAGCATCTCGCTGGAGCAACTGGTGCAAGAAATCAGCGAAGGCGGCAACCTGTTTGGCGAGGGCCATGTCGATGGGCTGGCCGCGATTAGGGATGTGAAAACGCTGATCGATGAAGCCAACCCTGAATACGGCCCCAAGGCCAACCAGCTGCTGGTGACCGATGCCTCCAACGAAGGGCGCACACCTTTGCTCAAGCGTTTTGCGGGCCAGTCCTTCGGTACGGTGAATGTCTCCAACCACGGCGCGTACTGTGGTCAGACCTACCGCGTGGGCACGGCAGCGGCCTTGGGCAACATCCCCGGCATGCCGCACGGCAAGCCAGACTGGAAAAACTCGCGCTTTGGTCTGTTCATTGGCACGGCCCCCGCGCAGGCGGGCAACCCCTTCCAGCGCCAAGGGCGGGAGCTGGCAGAGGCACGCTCGCGCGATGAGAATACCTACAAGTATGTGGTGGTGTCGCCCGTGCTGCCCACTTCGTCGAGCTTTGCCTCCGGCGACAACAATCGCTGGTTGCCGGTCAAACCCGCTTCGGACTTGGCGCTGGTGATGGGCATGATCCGCTGGATCATCGAAAACGAACGCTATGACGCACGCTTTTTGAGCCAACCCGGCCCGATGGCGATGGCGGCAGCCGGTGAGGCGTCGTGGAGCAATGCCACACACTTGCTGATCAATGACCGCAAGCACCCGCGCTACGGGCAGTTTTTGCGCGGTGCCGACATGGGTTGGCCCATGCCTGCCCCCGTGGACGAGAAGACCCCTGCGGAAGATCTGTACGTGGTGCAACTGCTGGATGGCACGCTGGCCCCCCATACCAGTGCGCAGCCCGCCGAGCTGTGGGTGCAGGACAAGCCAGTCACTGTGCAAGTGCCCGCCAAGGACGATGCACCGGCCACGCAGGCCGAGTTGCTGGTGTGTACCGCCATGGTCAAGTTGCGCGACGAAGCCCAGCAAATGACCTTGCAAGAGTACGCCAGCCTGTGCGGCGTGCCGGTGGCGGAGATGGAGGAGCTGGCGCAAGAGTTCACCAGCCATGGCAAGCAGGCCGTGGCTAACTCCCACGGCGGCACCATGAGTGGCGCGGGCTTTTACACCGCCTACGCGATTGCCATGCTCAATAACTTGATCGGGAACTTGAACGTCAAGGGCGGCTGGGTCATGGATGCAGGCCCGTTTGGCCCGTTCGGCCCCGGCCCGCGCTATAACTTTGCGCAGTTCCCGGGTGCGGTCAAGCCTACCGGCGTGGCGCTGTCGCGCACCCGCTTCCCGTATGAGAAGACCAGCGAGTTCAAGCGCAAGAAAGAAGCGGGCGAGAACCCATACCCGGCCAAGGCACCGTGGTACCCCGCACCGGGTGGCATGAGCAGTGAAATGCTGGCCGCAGGGTTGCTGGGCTATCCGTACCCGGTCAAAGCATGGATCAACCACATGAGCAACCCGGTGTATGCGATTTGCGGGTTTGAGAACACGCTGGTGGACGCCATCAAGGACCCGAAGAAGTTGCCGCTGTTTGTGTCGATTGACCCGTTCATCAACGAAACCTCGGCCTTGGCTGACTACATCGTGCCTGACACCGTCACCTATGAAAGCTGGGGCGTGGGCGCGCCGTGGGCCGACGTGGTGGCCAAGAGCAGCACGGTACGCTGGCCTACGGTAGAGGCCGCGACTGCCAAAACGGCAGATGGCACACCGGTCAGCTTTGAGAGCTTTGTGTTTGCACTGGCCAAGCAGCTGCAACTTCCAGGTTTTGGCAAAAATGCCATGAGCACCAAGGACGGTGAGCTGCTGGATCTGGAATCTTCCGAAGACTTCTACCTGCGCGGCATGTGCAACATTGCTTACCAGGCAGGCCAGCCCGTGCCGGAAGCCAGCGATGACGATATTGCCGTCACAGGCCTGACCAAATGGGTGCCAGCGATGGAGCAGCACCTCAAGCCCAAGGAGGTGCGCCGCGTTGCCATGGTGATGAGCCGCGGAGGGCGTTTTGACAAGCTCGAGAACGCGTGGAAGGGTGACCATATCAAGCAGGCGCACAAATTCCCTGTGCAAATCTGGCATGAAGGGTTGGCCAAGATGCGCCACTCCATGACGGGCGAGCGCTACGTGGGTTGCCCCACCTGGTATCCCACGCGGTTTGCCGATGGCTCCAGCATGCGTGAACACTTCCCGGAGAAGGAGTGGCCGCTGACGATGAGCTCGTACAAGTCCAACCTGATGAGTTCCATGTCGATTGCAGCGCCGCGCTTGCGCCAGGTGCATCCGCACAACCCCATCAGCTTGAACGTGGAAGATGCCGCCAAGCTGGGTATCGCCAATGGCGACCGCATTGAGGTGAAGACGCCGGGTGCCAAACTGCAAGGCGTCGCCTTGGTACGCAGCGGTATCGCACAGGGGGCGATTGCCATTGAGTACGGCTATGGCCACAAGCAGCTGGGCGCGGTGGCGCATACGGTGGATGGCAAGTCCACATCGGCCAATGTGCAGCACGGCAATGGCGTCAATCTCAACGCACTGGGCTTTGCCGACCCCACACGCCCAGCCAAGGACAACGTGTGGATCGACTGGGTCTCCGGCGCGGTGGTGCGCCAGGGCTTGCCAGTGAGTGTGAGAAAGGTCTAACGCCATTTTTCGATAGCCTGTGCACCTCAAGAGTACTGGTTTTGCCCACCGCTTGCGGTGGGTTTTTTTCTGTATAGGCCACAGCTTGCAGTTTGCTGCACAGCCTGATGTGCATGCACCCGTGCGTGTGATCGGTTACAGGTTGAGCACAAGTCGTGCCATGAGGCTTATGGAGACAATATGCAATATCACGCACTTTAACGAACGGTTTGGTGCGCAATATTTGCAAGTACTGATGGATTTATGCACACATTGATTGTTGAAGACAACGTGCTGGTTGCCTCCGGCATCAAGGCGGGTCTGGAACTGCACGGCTTTACCTGTGACGTGGCGGCCAGCGCATCTGCCGCCCAGTTGCTGATGGCTGGCAGCCAGTTTGATGTTTGCGTGCTGGATCTGGGGCTGCCGGATGGCGATGGGCTGGAGCTGCTGCACCAGTGGCGCACCCGGAATCTGGCAATGCCGGTGCTGATTTTGACGGCGCGCAGCAGCTTGGAAGACAAGGTGGCAGGCTTTCAAAAAGGTAGCGATGACTATTTGACCAAGCCTTTTGACCTGCAGGAATTGGTGGTGCGCCTGCAGGCCTTACACCGCCGCGCTGCGGGGCGTGCCAGTGACTGGCTGGAGTGGCCGGGCCTGCGTTTGAACCCAGCGACGCATGAGGCATGGGTGAATGGGCAGTCCGTGGAGCTGGCGCGCCGGGAATGGTCGCTGTTGAGCGCTTTGCTGCAAGCCAATGGGCGTGTTCTTACGCCTGCACAGCTGCATGACAGCCTGTATGGTTTTGAGCAGGATGTGGGGAGCAACACCGTGAATGTGCATGTCCACAATCTGCGCAAAAAACTGGGGGCGGACATTATTGAAACCGTGAGAGGTCTGGGCTTTCGCCTAGGCGCCGTGTACTGCAGGAGTGCGGTATGAAAAGCCTGCGCGTGCGTTTGGTGGTGACGTTGTGCATTGCCATCTGTTTGCTGTGGAGTACGGTGGCCGCCTGGATGTTCAGTAGCATGCGCCATGAGCTGCAAAGCGTGCTGGATGACCGCTTGGTGGCTTCGACGCGCATGGTGGCAGGCATCATGGGGCAGTTTTCGCAAGCGCAGGTTGCGGCCGTGGGCAAGGGGGCAAAACCTGCAGACCTCACCCCTGTCATCGCGCGTGATGGCGTGGCTTGTGAGGTGAGCTTGGTGCGCAGCGAGGTAGAAGTGCTGCCCATTGCTCGCACGGACAACAGCCCAGGATTTGGTGGAATGGAAGAGCTGGGCTTTGGAGAAATTACCAAAGGCGGCAAACCTTGGCGCACATATGTGCTGGAGGAAAACGGCATCCGTGTCACCACGGCGGATCGTATTGATGTGCGTGAGCATCTGGTGCAATCGTTTGCCTATGCCATGGTGCTGCCTTTTGTCATGGCTTTGCTGGGGCTGCTGGCCATCACGTGGTGGGTGGGCACCCGAGGCCTAGAGCCACTGCGGCGTTTGCAGCAAGCACTGGCACAGCGCCCACCGCAGGACGATCAGCCGATTGAAGTGGGGCAAGACATTGCCGAGTTGGCGCCGATGGTGCAAAGCTTGAATGCTCTTTTGCTGCGCACCCATGCAGCGCTGGAACATGAGCGACGCTGGACTGCCGATGCGGCGCATGAGCTGCGCACCCCCTTAACAGCGATCAAAACGCATGTGCAAATCATGCAGCTGCTGTTTGAGCGAGAGTGTCAGCGCACTGATAAGACGGAGAGCCCTGCGCTGGTGCAGATGCGCCAGTCGCTGGAAAACGCCAAACAAGGCATCTCGCATATGCACGATACCTTGGAGCAGTTGCTGCTGCTGGCAAGGCTGGAAGGCACGCAAGGCTTGGCATCGCAGCATTTGGCAGGCGAGGAAATCCTTGCCGCATTCGATCGAGCGTGTGAGCAGTCGCAGAAAAATGCATTGGCCAAAGGCCATGCCTCTGCGTTGCAGACCGAGGTGCGCCCCGATGCGCAGGCGGCGTGGGA
>JAFAGF010000299.1 GCA_023422975.1 Pseudomonadota bacterium | reverse complement strand
GTGTCGGTGCCAGCGCACATCCAGCCGATCAGTGGATTTGATGCCGCCAAGTACGCCGGTACTTGGTATGAAATTGCGCGCATTGAGCAATGGTTTGAAAAAGACTTGATTCAGACCAGTGCCCAGTACACCCTGCAAAGCGATGGTTCGTTGCAGGTGATCAACCGAGGTTTCCACCCCGAGCAGCAGGAGTGGAAAGAAAGTGTGGGCACGGCCCGCTTTCTGGGGGATTCGCGCGTCGCTGCACTCAAAGTGTCTTTCTTCGGCCCTTTTTATGGGGGCTATAACGTGGTGAGTCTGGATGCGGACTACCAAGTGGCCCTGGTGGTGGGGCAAAGCACCGACTATTTCTGGCTGCTTTCGCGCAAGCAACACCTGCCGCAGGCCGAGATTTACCAGCTGCTGCAAAAAGCCCAAGCCATGGGCGTGGACTTGAACAAGGTGTTGCTGGTCAAGCAGCAATGATGCACAGAGGAATTCGCAGACCATCCTTTGGCTGAATATTGCGCACGATTGCAACAAATTGCGATCCGTTGTGTGAATTTGGTGGTGTATGGCGCTTGCACGCCGTGAGGGTGGCGGTTTTTGCGCTGTGCGCAGTGGGTGCGTTGATTTCAATTTTCAATAATTTCTGAAATAAGCGGTACACCTTGCGGTGTGATGGACTTTATTTCTCATAAACAATGGACTTTTCTTCTCACTTCATAAAAAGCAAGCCAATTGCACCGCGAGGTGCACGGTAGCAAATTCAAAATCGAGGATTCGATATGCAACAGAAAGAGCAAACGCAGCCGGTGGCTGTGCGGGTAGGGCTCTACATCTTGGGAGCAGTACTGGCATTGGCCGGCCTGTTCTTTGTCATCGGCGGCGGCAAGCTGATGAGCTTGGGGGGCAGCTGGTACTTCGTACTGGCTGGCTTGGGGCTGCTGGCGGCAGGCGTGCAGATCATCCGCCGCCGCACAAGCGGCGCATGGTTGTACTTGCTGACGTTTGCCCTGACGGTGGTCTGGGCACTGGCTGAAGTCGGCTGGGACTACTGGAGCCTGGTCTCGCGTTTGCTGGCGTTGACTTTTGGTGCAGCCGTTGTGGCTGTCTGCATGCCCTGGCTGTACCAGCGCAATGGTGAGCGTATGGCCGCCAAAGGCCCGTTCACCGCTGCGGCTGTTTTGCTGGTGGCTGGTGTGGCCGGATTTGTCTCGATGTTCCAGATTCACCCCGAGGTCACGACGCAGGCTGCGGCTGCGATGCGGCAGCCCGTGGATGCCGCCAGCGAACAAAAAAACTGGGACAACTACGGCAGCAGTGCCAAGAACGACCGTTTTGCGGCGTTGGATCAGATCAACGTAGACAACGTCAACCAGCTGGAAGTGGCATGGACCTACCGCACCGGTGATGTGCCCAAGTCCACCGGCGCAGGTGCCGAAGACCAGTTGACTCCGCTGCAAGTGGGCGACAAGGTATTTTTGTGCACGCCCAGCAACAATGTGATTGCATTGGATGCCGATACCGGCAAGGAACTGTGGCGCCACGATACCAACTCGCACGTCGGTGGTGTGTGGGAGCGCTGCCGTGGCCTGGCCTATTTTGATGTGCATGCCCCTGTGGCACAGCCTACGGTGCCAGCATCGACCCCGGTGCAGACTGTGGCGTTGCCTGCCGGCGCAAGCTGCGAGCGCCGTATCTTGATGAATACCATTGATGCCCGTCTGTTTGCCATCAACGCAGACAACGGCGAGCTGTGCGGTGAGTTTGGCAAGGGCGGTGTGGTCGACCTCAAGGCTGGTATTGGCGATGTGCCCAACCCCGCGTACTACACATTGACTTCTGCGCCGACACTCGCAGGCACGACGGTGGTGATTGGCGGGCGTGTGGCCGACAACGTGCAAGTGGATATGCCTGGTGGCGTGATTCGCGGCTTTGATGTGATCACGGGTGCGCAGCGCTGGGCGTTTGATTCTGGCTCGCAGACCCCCAATGCGCTGCTCAAACCCGGTGAAACCTACACCCGCTCGTCTGCCAATGTGTGGGCGGGGACAACCTATGACGCCAGTTCCAACACGGTGTATCTGCCTATGGGCTCCGCGTCGGTGGATCTGTATGGCGCAACCCGTTCGCCCATGGATTTGAAATATGGCTCTGCCGTCTTGGCACTGGATGCCGCCACGGGCAAGGAAAAGTGGCTCTATCAGACTGTGCGCAGCGACCTGTGGGACTTTGACCTGCCCATGGCGCCAACGCTGATTGACTTCCCGCAACAGGACGGCACGACCACGCCCGCGCTGGTCATCGGCACCAAGGCCGGGCAGATCTTTGTGCTGGATCGCCAGACTGGTCAGCCGTTGACCAAGGTCGAGGAGATGGCTGTCAAGCCCGGCAGCATTCCTGGCGAGCACTATGCGTCGACACAGCCAGTGTCTGTAGGCATGCCGCAGATTGGCACCAAGACGTTGACCGAAGCCGATATGTGGGGCGCCACGCCGTTTGACCAGTTGATGTGCCGCATCAAGTTCAAGTCCATGCGCTACGACGGCCTGTTTACCGCGCCAGGTACCGACCTGTCGCTGTCTTTTCCAGGCTCGCTGGGTGGCATGAACTGGGGTGGTCTGTCTGCAGACCCCACCAACAACCTGATTTTTGTGAACGACATGCGCTTGGGACTGTGGGTGCAGATGGTGCCCCAGCAGCAAGATGCCAAGCTCTCTGATGGTGGTGAAGCGCCCAACACCGGTATGGGGCAGGTGCCACTGGGTGGAACCCCTTATGCGGTGATCAAAGACCGTTTCATGTCGCCTTTGGGCATTCCTTGCCAGAAGCCACCGTTTGGCACGCTGACGGCGATTGACATGAAAACCCAGCAGATCGCGTGGCAAGTGCCAGTGGGCACCGTGCAAGACACCGGCCCTATGGGGGTGAAGATGGGATTGCCGATGCCTGTGGGCCTGCCCACGCTGGGCGGTACGCTGGCAACCCAGGGTGGGCTGGTGTTCTTTGCCGGTACGCAGGACTATTACCTGCGTGCCTGGGATACCGCTACGGGCAAAGAAATCTGGAAATCCCGTTTGCCTGTAGGCAGCCAAGGTGGCCCCATGAGCTTCAAGTCACCCAAAACGGGCAAGCAATACGTGGTGATCTCTGCAGGTGGCGCCCGCCAGTCGCCGGACCGTGGTGACTATGTGATTGCCTACGCCCTGCCTGATGCTGCCAAGTAAGCGCCTGTTGCGCCATTGACAGCAGGTGTTGTGTGGCTGGATGAGCGCTTGACGCTTGCCATGCCACCTTTGCTCCCAAGCCGCGAAGTGCGAAAGTGCTTCGCGGCTTTTTTTCAAACCGGCAGCGATGCTGGGTGCAGGGCGGATACGTGCGTGGTACGCTATTTTTCTCCACCTTAGAAAGAGACAGCGTAGTGAGTGAGCAGCCCAGCACCGATGAAGTTCAGCCAGCAGACCCTAGCCAGGATGCCGCCGCGGATATGCGCCGGGCGCTGCTGGATGCGGGCAAAACAGAATTTGCCAACTACGGCTATGACGGTGCGCGTCTGGAGCGAATTGCTGCCAAGGCTGGCTGTGCCAAACGCATGCTGTACTACTACTTTGGCAATAAAAAAGACGTGTATTTGGCGGTGATTGAGCAGTGCTACAGCGATATTCGGGCCTCAGAAGAACTGCTGAATCTGGATGCGCTGGAGCCCTTGCAGGCCCTGCATACCTTGGCGCAAAAAAGTTTTGACTATCACGAACACAACCAAGCGTTCACGCGCTTGGTGCTGCAGGAGAACTTTCAAGGCGGGCAGATGCTGGGGCAGATCTCCAAGACAGAAGTACTGCGCAAAGCAGCCTTGGAGCCTGTAGAGCGCATATTGCAGCGTGGCGTGGCGCAAGGTATTTTCAAGGTGGGGGTGCGTGCCGTGGATGTGCACTATCTGATCTCTGCGCTGTCGAGTTTTCGCGTGGACCATGCAGCTACGTGGCAGAGTTTGCTGCAGGTGGATTTGCTGGGGGAGGCAACGCGCGCGCACCACCAGCAGTTGTTGCTGTCCCAAGTGACTGCCTTGGTGTGTAAGTAAAAATATAGCTGTCAGCGCTTACTGGGTAAGCGTTTGAGTGCTTTTTGATTATTTTCTTTGTCCGAAGTGCGCGGCAATCAAGGCCACACAATGGGCGGTTTGCTCTTTGTGCGGTATATGGCCGCAGCCCGGCAAAATCTCCAAACTGGCAGGGCCTTGCACGGTGCTGGCAATCATCTGCGGATGGGTGTTAGAGCCATATTCATCCAGCGCGCCATGGATGGCCAGCGTAGGGCAGCAAACTTGGGGCAGCACACCATCGAGTCGCCAATGCGCAAAGCGCGAGGACAGCCAAGTGTGCGTCCATGCGCGCAAGACCCAGCTCGCTTTGGTGCCGTGGTATTTCGCAAGCCGCTCCATGCCGCTAGGCTGTGCGAACTGTTGCTGCGCGCTGCGAATGCCGGCAATGGTGCGGTCTTCGACGAACGTCTGGGCCGCAATCGTGACCAGCCCTTGGCAGGCCTGGGGATAGTGGGCTGCGCAGCAGATGGCCATGCCCCCGCCGACGCTGTGCCCCAAAACGACAAAGTTCTCTAGCCCGAAATACTGCAGCACCTGCGCGAAACCTTGCTGGGCTTCGTCTGCGACAAAGCTCAAAGCCAGTTCTGAGGGGTGAGCGGCAGAGTTGCCAAAGCCCAGGCGGTCATACGCGATGACAGTGCGCCCTGTTGCGGCAGCCAGCTTTTGCGGGAAATCACGCCACAACGCCACACAGCCCAGGGAGTCATGCAGCAGCACCAGAGGGCTGCCCTGTGCCAAATCGGGGACCCACACCTGGGCAAACAGTTGGCCGTCTGGCGTGGGAATGTGGTGCGTCTGGCTGGTGATGCTCATAAAACGGGTAAGTCTGTGCAAGGAATTGATGCTAGGTGTAGCAGGAACGATATGCCAAGCGCCTAGGTGACGCTAGCTTTCGGCACAAATGCGGGAGTTAGGGGGCGGTGTGCGTGATCGTTATATGAAAACTACCGACTGGACGGTTTTTAATTAAAATCAAAAAGCCAAAATGGGTTTGGTTAAAAACTTGGCGCAAATGGATACGTAGTTATTTCCGCTGCTTGCAACACATAGACGGTTGGCGTGCGTGAAATGAATGTCAGGTAGATAGATAGGTAGGTTGTGATGGCGGCAATTGCAGGAGCGCGTGCTCTTTATCCGCAAAATGAAAATCAAAATTTCACTTGGTTGAATTTTTTAATTCTTTTCGGAATTTGTATTTCTTTTCCTTTAACCATGGTGATCCCTCAATGGGCTTCCTGGGAAAGTGGGCCTCTTGAGCGCGCTCAGAATCTCATTTTGCTGATCGGTTGCTGGAGTGCCCTGGCTGCAGCGAAGCATTTGCGTCTATTCAGCAGCAAAGCTTTATTGGCGATTGCAGCTTTGTTTTGGCTGGCTTTTTTTGGCCGTGAAACAGGTTGGGGGGCCGTGTTTATGCCGCCCAGTGGGATGACAGAGTGGGGACCGAAATGGACGTCCAAATATCTGTGGTATCGCCCAGCAGTGCCTTATGTGGTCGGGGCGATGGCCATGCTGGCTGCATACTGGTTTGTGCGCTACAAAGTATGGAGCGCAGCTTTGGTGCCTTTGGCGCGTGAACATGCGCTGCCTCTGTTTGCTTTGGCGCAGTTTGCGCTTTGCATGGTGCTATCGACCAACGCAGAAGGCCATGGTTTCTATCGTTTGCAAAATTGGTATGGCACGCAGGTGATGGTACTGGAGGAGTTGGTGGAAATCTGTGGCTATCTGGCCTTGCTGCTGGCGCAAACCATGGTGCTTCACCACCTGCGCAAGCAACAGCG
>JAFAGF010000262.1 GCA_023422975.1 Pseudomonadota bacterium | reverse complement strand
AGCTGCATGCCCTGCAAGCAGCATGGCTGGAAGCATCACGCAAGATTGTGGCCAGCACCGAAGATGTGGGCGACAAATTTGCCGATGAAGCTTTGCGCATGCACAAAGGGCAAGAGCCTGAGCGTCCTATCCGCGGGCAAGCAACGCCCCAGCAAGCGATGGAGCTGCTGGAAGAGGGCGTGCCCGTGCTGCCTTTGGCGTTACCGAAAAGCAGCAAAGAAACCTTGCAATAAGCGCTGCTGCCACCAGCCTTGGTGCGTATTGCTTGGCCTTCTTGTCGGGCTGGAGCCTTTGGGTCTTGCCTGCGGGTTTGTGTTTTGTCTCCACCGCACATTGACGATTCGCTAGGTGGTGTTCACTACTCTCGGTGTGCTGGCGGAGCATAAAAAGTAGAGCGGCTAGCGCTTGATCATGAATGCTTTCTGATTGTTTTTTATCGGAAGTTATTGATTTAACTGCGCAAGCAGCTATGTTTTTTATGATGCTGAGGCAAGTGATTCGCAGCAAACTGCCGCTTGTCGCACCGCTAAAGCTGACAAAAAGCCGTCAACATGCAGTTTAGGTGACAGCATTTTTTACTTTGAAAGTCAGCGGTTGCTTTCTTTTGAAAGGCTATGAAATAAAGCCATGAAGTTTTCGAAACTTGAAAATAGGGTAAGTGCTTAGGTTGTAAGTCTTAGGCACAACTCCTAGTGCGGGGTCAGAAACCTCGCACATACGATGCACCGCAACATTCGACACGGTGCATGCGAGCCAAGGTGGTCAAAAACTGCCGGGTGCTGCACCTTCAACACGGAGCAGCCCACGCGCATGAGCGACGTTATTCTTCAAACCACCAACCTCACCAAAGAGTTCAAAGGCTTCACTGCGGTGAGCAAAGTGAACCTCTCGGTGCAACGCGGCAGCATCCATGCACTCATTGGCCCCAATGGCGCGGGCAAAACCACGTGCTTTAACTTGCTCACCAAGTTCTTGGAGCCCACATCGGGCGAAATTCGTTTTAACGGCCACGACATCACCCGGGAAGCACCTGCGCAAATTGCGCGCCGCGGGGTGATTCGCTCTTTCCAGATTTCTGCCGTCTTTCCTCACCTGACGTTGATGGAGAACGTGCGCATTGGCCTTCAGCGCCAGCTGGGAACGGCCTTTCATTTCTGGAAAAGTGAAAAAACGCTGAACCAGCTTAACGATCGCGCCATGCAGCTATTGGCTGAAGTCGGCCTGGATGACATGGCCGATGAAGTCACAGTGAACCTGCCTTATGGGCGCAAGCGGGCGTTGGAAATTGCCACCACGCTGGCGATGGAGCCAGAACTCATGCTGCTGGACGAGCCCACGCAGGGCATGGGGCATGAAGACGTAGACCGCGTCACGCAGCTGATTAAAAAAGTCTCGGCAGGCCGCACCATTTTGATGGTGGAGCACAACATGAAAGTGATCTCCACCATTGCCGACCGTATCACTGTGCTGCAGCGCGGTGCGGTGCTGGCAGAAGGCAATTACGCCGAAGTCTCAAACAATGCCCAAGTGATGGAAGCCTATATGGGGACGACCGACGGCCAGCTGCAAGGAGCGCACTGATGACGACTCCTGCACTTGAAATTCGCAATCTGCAAGCCTGGTACGGCGAGTCGCATGTGCTGCATGGCGTAGACATGGTGGTGCAGCCCGGTGAGGTGGTCACGCTGCTGGGCCGCAATGGCGCAGGGCGCACCTCTAACATGCGGGCAGTGATGGGGCTGACGGGCGCGCGCAAGGGCTCGGTCAAGATCAATGGCAATGAAACCATTGCTTTGCCCACCCACAAGATTGCCCACTTTGGCGTGGGCTACTGCCCTGAAGAGCGCGGTATTTTCTCCAGCCTCTCGTGCGAAGAAAACCTGCTGTTGCCCCCGCAGCTTAAAACTGGCCATGAAGGCATGAGCGTGGAAGAAATCTATGCCATGTTCCCCAACTTGGCAGAGCGCCGACACAGCCAAGGCACCCGCCTGTCAGGTGGCGAGCAGCAGATGCTGGCCGTGGCGCGCATTTTGCGCACAGGCGCACGCTTGCTGTTGCTGGATGAAATCTCTGAAGGTTTGGCGCCCGTCATCGTGCAAGCGCTCGCACGCATGATCAATACCCTGCGTGACAAGGGCTACACCATTGTCATGGTGGAGCAGAACTTCCGCTTTGCAGCACCGCTGGCAGACCGCTTTTATGTCATGGAGCACGGCCGCATTGTGGAGACCTTCAATGCCGCACAGCTCGACGCCAAGATGCCCGTTCTCAATGAATTGCTGGGCGTGTAACTCAGCTTTTTGCTCGCTTCTTTCTCTATACAACAACAAGGAGACAACCATGCACGCATTGCGTACCCCTTTGACTGTTTTGACCCTGTCGCTGGCTGTGGCTGGCATGGCCCATGCACAGACACCTGACAAGATCAAAATTGGCTTCATCACCGACATGTCCAGCAACTACGCGGACGTAGACGGCAAAAATGGCGCGATTGCGATCCAGATGGCCATTGATGACTTTGGTGGCAAGGTACTGGGCAAGCCGATTGAGCTGCTGACCCAAGACCACCAGCACAAGCCAGACATTGCCGCCACCAAGGCGCGTGAGTGGATTGATACCCAGAACCTTTCTATGCTGTTTGGCGGTACCAACTCGGGCGTAGCGCTGGCACTGGCCAAGGTCGCGCAAGAGAAAAAGCGTGTGTACTTCAACAGCGGCGCTGGCGCATCAGCGCTGACCAACGAACAGTGCACGCCCTACACCATCCACTACACCTATGACACCGTGGCACTGGCCAAAGGCACGGGCGGCGCGGTGGTGGATAACGGCGGCAAAGAGTGGTTTTTCTTGACGGCTGACTATGCCTTCGGCCATTCGCTGGAGACGGATACTGCCAAGGTGGTGAAGGCCAAGGGCGGCACAGTCAAGGGCAGTGTGCGCCATCCGCTCAATGCGTCCGATTTCTCCAGTTTCTTGCTGCAGGCACAAAGCTCTAAAGCTCAAATTTTGGGCTTGGCGAACGCGGGTGGCGACACCATCAACGCCATCAAGGCCGCACGTGAGTTTGGCATCAACAAGAGCATGAAGATGGCGGGCTTGCTGGTGTTCCTGACCGACATCCATTCGCTGGGCCTGAAGAACACCGAAGGTTTGCTGCTGACTACCAGCTGGGACTGGAACCTGAACGACGAAACCCGTGCGTTTGGCAAGAAGTTTGAAGCCAAGACCAAGCGCATGCCGACCGACGTGCAGGCAGCCAACTACTCTGCCACCATGAACTACCTGAAGGCCGTGGAAAAGGCCGGAACGGTAGATGCAGACAAGGTGATGGCCGTGCTCAAGAGCACCCCGATCAAGGACTTTTACGCGCAAGGCGTGATCCGTCCTGATGGCCGCTATGCCCATGATATGTACCTGATGCAAGTGAAGTCGCCCGCAGAGTCCAAGCAAGCCTGGGACTACTACAAGGTGGTGACCAAGCTGTCGCCAGAGCAAGTCTGGACGACCAAGGAAGAGAGCAAGTGCGCTTTGTGGAAATAAAGCGTTAAGTCTCCAGCGGGCAGGGCTTGGCGCCCTGCCTGAGCACCCGTTTTCGCGTTCTCAAGTGTTTGCCGCCTGCGCACATCCCGTGCAAGGGCATTGGTTTCAAAAGGCGTCAGCCACAACACCCACCAAGGAGACAAGGCAATGAAGCAGCAGCGCAATTATTCGAAGTTGGCTCTCACGCTCGCGGCAGCGGGCTTGATGGCTGCCACGGCACAGGCGCAGTCTACAGACGCAGTGCGTATTGGTTTTGTGACCGATATGTCGAGTCTGTACGCGGATGTGGAAGGCAAAAACGGTGTGCTTGCCATGCAAATGGCAATTGATGACTTTGGTGGCAAGGTGCTTGGCAAACCGATTGAACTGCTTTCCGCAGACCACCAGAACAAAGCGGACATTGCGGCTAGCAAAGCGCGCGAGTGGATTGATACCCAGGGTATCAGCTTGATCTTCAGTGGCACCAACTCGGGCACCGCGTTGGCGGTGTCTCAGGTTGCCAATGAGAAAAAGCGTGTGCACATCAACAATGGTGCAGGCTCTTCAGCGCTGACCAACGAGCAGTGCAACCCCTACACCATTCACTATGCCTATGACACTGTGGCGCTGGCCAAAGGCACGGGTGGTGCGGTGGTGGATCGTGGTGGCAAAGACTGGTTTTTCTTGACGGCGGACTATGCCTTCGGCCAAGCGCTGGAGGCTGACACCTCGGCTGTCATCAAAGCCAAGGGTGGCACGGTCAAGGGCAGTGTGAAGCACCCGCTCAATGCTTCGGACTTCTCCAGCTTCTTGCTGCAAGCGCAAAGCTCCAAGGCCCATATTCTGGGTCTGGCGAATGCGGGGGGCGACACCATCAATGCCATCAAAGCGGCCAAGGAGTTCGGCATCGACAAGAACATGAAGACCGCTGGTCTGTTGGTGTTCTTGACGGATATTCACTCTCTGGGGCTGAAGAACACGGCAGGCCTGCTGCATACCACCAGCTGGTATTGGGACATGAACGATGAATCGCGCAAGTTTGCGAACAAGTTCTTTGCCAAAACCAAGCGCATGCCGACCGATGTGCAGGCTGCCGACTACTCCGCAATCATGCAGTACCTGAAAGCCGTACAGACGGTAGGCAGCACGGATGCCGACAAGGTCATGGCACACCTCAAAAGCACGCCGCTGTCTGACTTCTACGCCAAGGGTGTGATTCGTCCCGATGGCACTTACGCCCACGACATGTACCTCGTCGAGGCGAAGAAGCCAGAGGAATCCAAAAAGCCTTGGGACTACCTGAAGGTGCTGCAGACTTTGCCTGCAGACACCGTTTGGACCACCAAAGCAGAAACCAAATGCGCGCTCTGGAAGTGATGTGAGGCAAGCACGCCTGCCACAAGCGGGCGTGCACCGTGCATTCGCCAGGGCCATCCTGTTTAACCAAAAGCGTCTCTCTCATGGAAATCTTCGGTGTTTCACTGCCGGGCCTGCTCAGCCAGCTATTGCTGGGGCTGGTCAACGGCTCGTTTTATGCGATCTTGAGCCTGGGCCTAGCGGTCATCTTTGGCTTGCTCAACGTCATCAACTTTGCGCATGGCGCACTGTTCATGCTGGGGGCTATGGTCACATGGATGGCCATGAACTACCTGGGCATCAACTACTGGGTGATGCTGATTTTGGCGCCCATTGTGGTGGGCGCTTTCGGGGTGTTGATTGAACGGTTTTTACTGCGCTGGATTTACAAGCTCGATCACCTGTACGGCTTGCTGCTGACGCTGGGTTTGTCGCTGCTGATTGAGGGCGTGTTCCGCTCTATCTACGGTGTTTCGGGGCTGGGCTATGACACACCAGAGTTGCTGGAAGGTGCCACCAACCTCGGTTTCATGATTTTGCCCAACTACCGTGCATGGGTGGTCGTGGCTTCGCTGGTGGTGTGTATTGCCACCTGGTATGTGATTGAGAAAACCCGCCTGGGCGCTTATCTGCGCGCAGGTACCGAGAACCCGCGTCTGGTCGAAGCCTTTGGTATCAACGTGCCTGTCATGGTCACGCTCACCTATGCCTTTGGCGTGGGCTTGGCTGCATTTGCGGGTGTGCTGGCGGCGCCGGTCTATCAGGTGACGCCGCTGATGGGGCAAAACCTCATCATCGTGGTGTTTGCCGTGGTAGTGATTGGTGGCATGGGCTCCATCATGGGCTCCATCCTGACGGGCCTGGGCCTGGGCGTGATTGAAGGCCTCACCAAAGTGTTTTACCCCGAAGCGTCTTCCACCGTGGTGTTTGTCATCATGGTCATCGTTTTGCTGATTCGCCCCGCCGGCTTGTTCGGTAAAGAGAAATAAGAAGGGGCACACACCATGACTTCTAAGAAACTTGCAT
>JAFAGF010000238.1 GCA_023422975.1 Pseudomonadota bacterium | reverse complement strand
GAAATTTTTTGTGCGGTGGCGCAAAGCGGCTCCACCGTGGCGGCGTCTGAGGTGGTGGGGCTGTCGCAATCGGCCACCAGTGCGGCACTGCAGCAGCTGGAGAGTGCGCTCAATGCCCTGCTGTTTGAGCGCGTGGGGCGCAATCTGGTGCTCAACGATGCGGGGCGTGCACTGCTGCCGCAGGCGCTGTCGGTGCTGGAGCAGGTACGCGGTATGGAGCATGCGTTTGCGGGCGTGCGTGGCGGTGGTTTGCCCGTGCGTTTGCGCGTGGCAGCCAGCACCACGGTGGGCAGTTATGTGCTGCCGCCCGTGCTGGCCCTGCTGGCACGCAGCCACCCCCACATCAGCGTGGATGTGCGCATTGCGAATACGCGCGAGGTGGAGCACGCCGTGGAAGCGCTGGAGGTGGATGTCGGCCTGATTGAAGGTAGCAGCCATGGCACAGGGCTGGCGGTGCAGCCGTGGATGGCCGATGAGTTGGTGGTGGTGGCTGCACCCGGCGACGCCCTGGTGCGGGCTGCACAGGTAAAACCGGTGGGCGTTGCCATCTTGCGCCAAGCGCGCTGGCTGTTGCGCGAAGAAGGATCCGGCACGAGGGAGATGGTGGAATACGCACTGCTGCCGCGTCTGCACCAGTTGCCCGCTGCTGCCGTGTTGGGCAGCTCTGAGGCGATTGCGCGCTGCGTGGCGCAGGGGCTGGGCATCAGCTGCCTGCCACGGGTGCTGGTGCAATCCATGCTCAACGATGGCAGCTTGGTGGTGCTGCCCACGTCGCTGCCCACCATGCAGCGGCATTTCTCCATCGTGCAGCGCGCGGGCAAGCATGTGTCTGCGGCGCTGCAGGCCTTTTTGGACGCCTGCACAGCGCAGGAAGTGCAGCAGGCGGGGGCGGTGGATGTGTAAAAAAGAGAGCTGTTAGCGCTGTATTTACCTTGGTTTTCTATGCATTTGATGCTGAAATCAAGGCAGTTCAAGCGCAAGCAGCTCTTGTTTTTAATGCTCTTTATTTCACCGGAATGGGCACGCTGCGCGGCACGGGCACGGCGGCTACGCTGTTTTGGGGCGAGCCTTCGATCACGCGATCCGAATAGGTCATGTACACCAGCGTGTTGCGCTTGGCATCCACCATGCGCACCACGCGCAGGCGTTTGAACAGCAGCGAGGTGCGTTCGGTAAACACCTCTTCCTGCTGCTTGATGGGCGCAGGAAAGCTGACAGGGCCGGTGGCCTGACAGCTGATGGAGGCTTCGGAGCGGTCTTCGGCCAGCCCCAAGCCGCCCTTGATGCCCCCGGTCTTGGCGCGCGAGACATAGCACGTCACGCCGTTGACCTTGGGGTCGTCATAGGCATCCACCACAATTTTGTGGTCAGGGCCGATGAACTTGAACACGGTGTCCACTGCACCAATGGTTTCCGAGTCCGCCGCGGCATATCCGCAGCCCAGCAGGAGCAGGGCGCTGGCCACCCACAGTTTTTGTGCTTTCATAGCGCGCAAGCATACGACTTGCCCGTGTGCTTTGCAGCGCAGCGATGCACTGGCGGTGCCTGCAGGTTTGCCGAGGCGATCCTGCAGCATCGGCGCTGGCGCGAGAAAATACAGGCCTTGATTTTCTCGCACCGCCCCAGCGCGCAAGCGCTGCACCCGGTGCTGCACGGCCTGTTGTCACAGGCCGCTGCTTTTTTCTGCTTTGTCCCATGTCTCGTATTTCTTCTGCGGCGCAGCCCACTGTATTGGCTGCGCCCGCTTTGCTGTTGATGGCCGTTGCCTGTGGTCTGTGCGCGGGCGGTAATTACTACAACCAGGCGCTGCTGCACTCCATCGCCTTGGACTTTGGCGTGGACGATGCGGCGGCGGGCCTGTCCGTCACGGTGGCACAAGTGGCCTATGCCGTGGGTCTGCTTTTCATTACTCCGCTGGGCGACAAGCTGGAGCGCCGCCGCATGGCTGTGGTGCTGATGTTGTTGGCGGCGCTGGGCCATGCGTTGGTGGGTTGGTCAGACAGTTTTGCGGTGTTCATGGCCGGCACTTTGATGGCGGGGCTGTTTTCGGTGGCGGCGCAAGTACTGGTGCCGATGGCGGCAGCTTTGGCAGCACCCGGCCATGCCGGGCGCAATGTGGGGTTGGTGCTCAGTGGTTTGCTGGTGGGCATCTTGCTCTCGCGCAGCGTGGCTGGGGGCTTGTCGGCGGTGGGCGACTGGCGTTTGGTGTACCAGGTGACGGCGGTCACCATGGTGTTGATGGCGCTGGGCATGCGCAGCATCTTGCCCACCTCTCGCCATCCGCAGCCCTTGCCGTATGCGCAAGTGCTGCGTTCCATGGGGCATTTGCTGCGCACCCAGCCGGCGCTGCGTTTGCGCACCACGGCCAGCGCGCTGGCATTTGCTTCGGTCAGTGTGATGTTTGCCACCATGGCGCTGGTGCTGTCGGCAGACCCTTTGCAGCTCAGTGATGCGCAAATCGGGCTGGTCGGGCTGGCGGGTGTGACCGGCGCACTGATTGCCCAAATGGCTGGCAGTCTGGCAGACAAAGGCCGTGGCAATGCGCTGTTGCGGCTGGGGGCGCTGACGCTGCTGCTGTCGTGGCTGCCGCTGTGGTGGGGGCAGACCAGCGTATGGTGGTTTGTGGCCGGTGTGCTGGTGATGGACCTGGGCCTGCAAGCCATCAATGTGACCAACCAGTCGAGCATTGCCAACCTGCTGCCTGATGCGCGCAGCCGGATGAATGCGGTCTATATGACGGGTTATTTTGCCGGGGCGTCCGCAGGCTCAGCCCTGGGTGTGTGGGCGTGGAATGCAGCGGGCTGGCTGGGCGCTTGCAGCATGGGGGCGCTGTTGGCCGCTTTGGCCGCACTCAGCGTGTGGCGCGGCGTGCGCTGGAGCCAAAAACAGCAGCAACGGGGCACGGTGCAGGCCGCGTAAAACCTGCCGCACTCCACACCCGAGAGTCCCACCAGCAGCCTGCGAGGTTGTGCCCAGGTAGCACCTTGCCAAGGCGGCAGCCATAGAATGGCTGTTT
Organism: Pseudomonadota bacterium; assembly: GCA_023422975.1. Classification (GTDB taxonomy): domain Bacteria; phylum Pseudomonadota; class Gammaproteobacteria; order Burkholderiales; family Burkholderiaceae_C; genus Comamonas. Next base: position 3,038 of record JAFAGF010000238.1, on the reverse strand, counting down.
CCTGTCGAAAGAACCGTCATGGCCATCCGGCTATGGCCATGAAAGGCTTTCATTCTTGCAACCAAGTGTGGTGAAGATGAGCAAGCCTTTCATTTCTTTGTGCCCCGAGATCTCGCGGGCCAACGCGCTGAATTTGATGGACTGGTTGGAGGACGAAAGCGTCACGCATTATTTGAGTGACTCGCGCCATGTCTCCCGGTTCATTGAGCAAGTCATTGAGCGCGTACAACTCCCCACACTGACCCATTTGTTCAACCAGAACGGGCGTTTTTTCATGGCCTACGACCGTGATGATGTGCCCGTGGGCTTTGTCCGTCTGGTCAAAAATGGTACGGATTGCGAAATTGTCCTGGTGATTGGCCAACGCGATAACTGGGGGCGCAAACTGGGTGCCAGCGCTTTGCATGAAGGCATGAAGCTCGCCTTCTTTGACATGCGTGCCGACAAATTGATTGCCAAGATCCATGCAGAGAACACACGCTCCATCAAGGCGTTTGTGCACAGTGGCTTCTTGCTGGAGCAGGCAAGCCCGACGCTGCAGTCCTATGCCATGACGGCGCAGCACTATCTGCAGCGCCTGCGTGAAGGCCAGCTAAGTGGGCCTAGCGAAATCTATATCACCGAACTGGATCAAGCCCGGCTGCGCGAGCTGGTGGCACTGGAACACGATGCCGATGTGGTGGATCTGGAGCATGAGATTGAGCGCGCGACCGTGGTGGATGCGCGGCAGGTGCAACGCAATGTGGTGACGATGAACTCCAGAGCCTTGCTGCGGCTGGATGACGAAGCCATGGAGGTGGCCTTGGTTTACCCAGAAGACGCCGATGACAGCGCTGGAAAGCTGTCGGTGTGCTCGGGCGTGGGTACGGCCATCCTGGGCTACAAGGAGGGCGATGCCATCGACTGGCGCATGCCGAACCGCACCTGCCATATCGCGATTGAGAAAGTGCTGTACCAGCCCGAAGCGGCGGGTGACTTCTCGCGCTAGCAGCGTCTGTCGAAATGCAGCGCTGCGGTGGCGGGGCGCACAGAGCGCTCTCAGCGCAGGCATGAAAAAAGCTCCTCATGGAGGAGCTTCAGGTGTGGCGCTGGCACCGCGCTGCAGTGGGCCTGATCAGCCCTTGGCGGCCTCTTGCACATGCTTGCGCAGGTGTTCCAGCGATTCTTCCACCTGGTCCACCAGAACCAGGCACAGATCACCCGACTGCAGGCGGCTCAGTGCATGGTCAATGGCGATGAATTCGCCGTGGATTTCGGTGGTGTAGCTGGTGCGTGTAGCGCCTTCCAAGCCTTTTTTGAGCAGGGCCAGCACTTCGCCATCCTCGCGGCCACGCTGGCAAGCGTCTTGGTACAAGATGACATCGTCAAATGCACCACCCAAGATGCGGGTTTGCTCCACGATATCTTGGTCACGGCGGTCACCTGCGCCGCTGATCACCACGCTGCGGCGGTTGGCGGGCATGCTGGAGACCGCTTGCGTCAGTGCGCGGATGGCGTCGGGGTTGTGACCATAGTCAGCCACGATGGTGGCACCCTTGTAATCCATTACATTGAAGCGGCCGGGGGCGTTGGCGCTGTCGTTGTGGAACGATGCCAGACCACGGCGGATCGTGTCCCAAGGCAGGTCGGCCGCCCAGGCAGCGCCGACGGAAGCCATGGCGTTGTCGACCTGGAAGCCAATCGTGCCGTTGCGCGTCAGCGGAATGTCGGCCAGCGCAATGCTTTCCTTGAAGGCACCTTCGGCACAGACGATGTGGCCGTCATCCACATACACCACGCGGTTGCCCTGGGCGCGGTGCGTAGCCATGACGTGGTGGTGGCGGTCGGCACCAAAGTAGATGGTCTTGCCTTGGCAGACATTGGCCATGGGGGCCACGTGAGGGTCGATGGCGTTGAGCACGGCGTAGCCTGTAGGGGCTACGTTTTGCACGATGACGCGCTTCAAGACCATCACGTCTTCGACGGTGGTGATGAAGTTCAGACCCAGGTGGTCGCCTTCGCCCACGTTGGTGACCACGGCCACCTGGCAGCGGTCAAAGCCCAGACCTTCGCGCAAGATGCCACCGCGTGCACATTCCAAAATGGCGGCATCCACTTCGGGGTGGGCCAGCACATTGCGGGCGCTTTTGGGGCCCGAACAGTCGCCGCTGTCGATCTGGCGGCCATTCACATACACGCCGTCGGTGTTGGTCATGCCCACGCGCAGGCCTTGCGTGGCGAAGATGTGGCTGATCAAGCGGGTGGTCGTGGTTTTGCCGTTGGTGCCGGTGACGGCTACCACAGGAATACGGCCATCTTCACCGGGGGCAAACAGCAGGTCCACCATGGGCGTGCCCACGTTGCGGGGCTTGCCAAACGAGGGTGCTAGGTGCATGCGCAGGCCGGGGGCGGCATTCACTTCGACAATGCCGCCGTTTTGCTCTTCCAGTGGTTTGAGCATGGTTTCGCACACCACGTCGACGCCGCAAATGTCCAGCCCCACGCAGGCCGCCGCCTCAATGGCGCGGGCGGCGATGTCGGGGTGCACATCGTCCATCACATCGGTGGCGCTGCCGCCGGTGGACAGGTTGGCGTTGTTGCGCAGCACCACGCGCTGACCTTGGGCGGGGATGGAGTCGGGCGTCAGGCCTTCACCGGCGATGCGGCCAATGGCGATATCGTCCAAGCGGATTTTGGTCAGCGCCGTGCCGTGGCCGGAGCCGCGGCGGGGGTCTTGGTTGACGGTGTCGACCAGTTCACGGATGGTGTGCTGGCCATCGCCCAGCACCTGGGGTGGGTCGCGGCGGGCTGCCGCCACGAGGTGGTCGCCCACCACCAGCAGGCGGAAGTCGTGGCCGGGCAAAAAGCGCTCCACCATCACCACGGTGCCGAACTCCATCGACGTGGCGTAGGCCTTCTCCAGCTGTTCACGGGTGGTGATGTTGACCGTGACGCCCTTGCCCTGGTTGCCGTCTTGCGGCTTGACCACCACGGGCAAGCCCACCTCTTGGGCCACGGCCCAGGCGTCTTCCACGTCCTTGACGGGGCGGCCCATGGGC
>JAFAGF010000228.1 GCA_023422975.1 Pseudomonadota bacterium | reverse complement strand
ACGGACACCACGCGGGTCACGCCGGGGATGTTGCCGCCAATCATCAGCACCACGCCAAACTCGCCCACGGTGTGGGCAAAGCTGAGTACAGCGGCCGTGATGAAGCCGGGGCGCGCCAGGGGCAGCACCACGCTGAAAAAGGTGTCGAGCTTGCTGGCGCCCAGGGTGGCCGCCACTTCCAGCGGGCGCTGGCCCAGACTTTCAAATGCGCGCTGCAAGGGCTGCACGGCAAATGGCAGCGAATAAATCAGCGAGCCCACCACCAGGCCCGGAAACGTAAACGGCAGCCTGCCCAGCCCCAGCCATTGGGTGAACTGGCCGACAGGGCCGTTGGGGCCCATGGTGACGAGCAGGTAAAACCCAATCACCGTGGGCGGCAGCACCAACGGCAAGGCGACGACGGCACCGATCGGCCCTTTCCAGCGCGAAGGCGTATGGGCCAGCCACCATGCCAGCGGGGTGCACAGAATCAGCAGCAGCACGGTGGTGACGGCGGCCAGCTCCAGGGTGAGGGCAATGGCGGCCCAGTCTTCAGAGGAAAGAATGCCCAAGGTCGTTTCTTAAAAAGTGAGCTGCTTGTGCAGCTAAAACAAGCACTTCACTATGAAAACATATTGAAGTGCTTGTATTTCAAGCGCAAGGTGCTTTAAAAAGCGTAGCCGTACGAGGTGATGATGGCGCGGGCTTTGTCGCCCTTGAGGTAGTCCATCAACGCCTTGGCGGCCACATTGTCCTTGGCGTTGTTCAAGATGATGGCATCTTGGCGAATGGGTTCGTGCATGTCCGCAGGCACCACCCAGGCCGAGCCGGACTTGATTTTGCCGTCTTCCATCACTTGCGAAAGGGCCACAAACCCAAGTTCTGCGTTGCCTGTGGCAGCGAACTGATAAGTCTGGCCAATGTTTTCACCTTGTACAAACTTGGGCTTGATGCTGTCTAGCAAGTTCAACTTGGTCAGCGTTTGTTCGGCAGCCAGGCCGTAAGGAGCCAGCTTGGGGTTGGCGATGGCCACGTGCTGGAACTTGCCTGTTTTGAGGACTTCACCCTTGGCATCCACGTAGCCATCTTGCTTGCTCCACAGCACTAGCTTGCCAATCGCGTAGGTAAAGCGCGAATCGGCCACGCCCTTGCCTTCGTTGGCAATTTTGGCGGGAGTGGTGTCGTCTGCAGCCAGTAGCACGCCAAACGGCGCGCCGTTGTTGATTTGTGCATAGAACTTGCCGGTGGCGCCAAATGACAGCTCCGCCTTGTGCCCGGTGTCCTTGGCAAATTCGGCCGCAATTTTTTGCATCGGAGCGGTGAAATTGGAGGCAACCGCCACCGAGATGGTTTCGGCCTGTGCAGCGCCTGCCAACAGGGCGGCAGCGATCAAAGAGACACGGAAGTAAGACGGTGTGAACATATTCGCTATTCCTTTTGTGAATAGCGAAGTATAGCCACAGCGTTACACCTTTTGTGAATAGCGGCATGATGTCGGGATGGCTCAACCGCACCCTGATTCCGCTTCCTCGCCTTCCAGTGCTTCAGCACCGACCCCGCCTGCGCTGATGCAGGCCTTGGGCCACCCTCTGTCAGACCGTCGCCTGCAAGTGCTGCGTGCGCTGGGCGCGTGTGGCTCGATCTCGCAAGCCGCGCGCGAGGTGGGTGTGAGCTACAAAGCCGCCTGGCAGGCCATTGACACCTTGAGCAACTTGGCCGGTGTGCCGGTGGTGGCCAAGTCGGTCGGTGGCGCAGGCGGCGGCGGGGCTAAATTGACGGCGGCAGGGCAAGAACTGCTGCGTGCCGCGCAGGCCATGGCACAGGCGCGTGGTGCCGTCATGCAGCAACTGCAGGCGCACCCGCCGGCGGTGGCGCTGCAGCGGCTGGACATTCAAACCAGCATGCGCAACCAGTGGCCTTGCGTGGTGCAGCAGGTGGAAGTGGCGGGGCCGCTGGCTTTGGTGTACGTGCAAAGTTTGCATGGGGATTTGCATGTGACGGCCCGTATCACGGCAGAAAGTGCCCAGTTGCTGGGGCTGCAGGTGGGAATGACGGTGCTGGCCATGTGCAAAGCCACCGCCGTGCAAGTGGAGGCTGACAGCGCTGCCCCCGCTGCGGGCGGTAACACCTGGACGGGCAAGGCCACGCGCGTGACGCAAGGGGCGATTGGTGATGAGGTGGCCGTGCGCATGGCTGGCGGTGTGCAGTGGGTAGGATTTGCGAGCGCCGGCAGCGGATTGCGGGCAGGGCGAAAATTGCGCGTGCACATGCCGGAATCGGCCGTGGTACTGGCCCTGACGACATAAGAGGCGTGCATTGATCAATATCAAGCCCTTAATTCATATTGGCTGTGATAGTGTCCAATTGCAAAAAGAAGGGTAGCAAGGTCAAGGTTATCGCAGGCTAGAAAAAGCCAAAGACACTGGCTTTTTGCCACAATAAGCACTTTGATGGAGTGGTGAGTGCCTGTACTTCACAGGCTGATCTGAAAGAAAAAACGCAGTGAGCATTTTTGATCGGTTGATTTCGACATTGACAGGAAGCGAAGAGGCTGCGGCCCCCGCACCTGCCAAAACACCCAGCCCAGACACGGAGGGCGACGGCAAGCGTTCACGCTTTATGGGGCGTGAGGGTGCGGAATCTGCATCTGAACCTGTGGTGGTGGAAAAGGGCTTGGAAGGCCCGTCCATGATCTGGTTGCACGTACAGCCTGCAACCCAGCGTTTGCTGCTGGTGCCTGAGCTGGGCGTGGCAGAAGGCGAGGAGTTGACGGCCAAAATGGGCGAAGATCTGCGCCGTGCGGGTCTGTGCGAAGAGGTGGCTTACCACGCGGGCTACGACCAGTACTGGAAAATGCCTTCGCAAGAAGCGATTTTGCGCACACCATCGCTGTACGAAATTCCCACACCGTTGCTCAACCGCATCAAGCTGGAAACCCGCTTGGTCAAGCAAGGCGAGCCCCGCGGTTTCTGGATGCATGTGCGTATCCGCAGTGCACAGGAGCTGCAAGGCGGCGCGGCCTAAGTCACCGTGTAGCCCTGCTGCGCAGCAGCGCGGTGGGTGTGGAGAGTGTTCGCTTCTTCCTCTCCGAAGTTTTTGGCAAGAGCGCCTCCATCGAGGCGCTTTTTTGTGCCCTGATGTGTCTATAGCCCTCAGCGCAAGCTGCCAGTCACGGGCAAACCGTCCAGCAGTGACCAACGCGTGCGCTGTACAAAGCTGGCGTAGTCCATGGGGCGCGTGATCTGGGCATCTGCGCGGTTGGGCAAAACATAGGCCCAGGCGCGTTGCCCAGCTTCGTCGTAGACCAGCTTGAACAAGTGGCTGGGTATCCACACGGCGCTGCGGCCCACGGTCTGGGTATTGCCCTCGTGCAGGGGGCCGGAGAAAACATAGACATTGCCGGCCGCGCGCAGTGCGTACTTGCGGGTGTCGGATTCCAGCTTGGACCAGAGCTTGCGGTTGTGCGTGGGGTCTTGCGGCACCATATTGCTCAGGGCAAAGGATTGCGCCATGGCGGTGCTGGAAGGCTGGTTGGCGGCGGCGGAGAGGTGTCCCCGGTCAAAGCCGCTGCCTTGGTAGTCGCCCAAAGCGGCGCGCCAGGCTGCGGGAATGCGGGTGTCGGCATAGAACTGGTCCGTGCGTTCAATGCCCGCCGCTTTTTGCAGACGGGCACGGCTGAGTTTTTCAACCACCACCATAGGTGTCTTGGTGAGGCCTGAATACAGCACGGCAAAAGCATCTGAGCACAGCGCCAGCGGCGCCCATTGCGTGCTGATGGCCGAGACCTGCAAGGGGCGTTGGGCCGGGAACTGGTCGTGGCAGGCGGCAAATTCACCGTGGGCTGCAGTGGCTGGCGGGGCAGGTGGCGCGGCAGGCGCAGAAGCAGGCGGGATGAAGTCGGTCGCTTGCTCGCGCAGCACATCCACGGCGGCGCCGGTGAAGCTGGTGCTCAGGGAGCGAATGCCTGCGCGCAACGTATCCAGCCATTCGCGAGACGCAGCGCTGAGCATGTTTTCTGGGGGTTCCAGAATCAGATTCAACGGCTGGATGGGCTGGCTCAGAATGGCGTTGCCAAAAATTGCGCCCCAGACAAAGCAAGCCATGCGGCTGGTCAAACGCTGGCGCAATCGGCGCAGCCAAGTCACAGAAGGGGGAGATTTCTTTTTACGCGTAGCCATGGAACATGCAATGGGGCCGCTGTCTGCTAGTGGGCCGATAGCATGCAACGCTTGAATTCTAAGGCGTGAACGCGTTTTTTATGGTTAAAAACTGTATGGGGGTACAGTGGTATTGCGCAGGCTGACAAAGAAAACAAGGAATTTCATCGATTTGGAAAAAGCGCTCCAAAAACGTGCATATAATCATGGCTTCGGCGGCTGTAGCTCAGCTGGATAGAGTACTTGGCTACGAACCAAGGGGTCGTGGGTTCGATTCCTGCCAGCCGCACCAAAACGACAAGCCTCAGAACTGCAAAGTTCTGAGGCTTTTTCGTTTGGGCCATCCATCCACCTGGGTCTGTGGTGGATGGGATAGGTTTAGGTCGGCGCGCTGGCTTGGGGAATGCGCAGCGTAAAGCGGGCACCTTGCCCCACTTCACTGCGCACCTGAATGCTGCCACCGTGTTGGATGGCCACGGTGTGCACATAGGCCAGCCCCAAGCCTATGCCTGGCTCGGTACTGCTTTCGTGCTGGGTCTGGCGGGTAAACGGTGCGAACAGCCTCTCTTGCTCGGCCGGGCTGATGCCTTCCCCTTGATCGCGCACGGTGATGCACCAGTCGGGGCCTTCGGCGGTCAGGCTGCAATACACCGTACTTTCGATGGGGCCGTATTTGATGGCATTGCTGATGAGGTTTACACACGCGCGGCGCAGCATGCTGGCATCGCCCAGTATCCAGGCTTCTTCTTCCTGGGGCATCCAGTCCAGCTCTACCAGGCGTTCATGTGCAGCGGCCCAAGTGTCATCCAGCGCCTGGTCGATGATGAAGCCCAGCTCCACCGGCATACGCTGTGCGGTGGTGTTTTGGGCGCGTGCCAGGTGCACAAAGTCGTCCGCCAGTGCCAGGCCATTGCGGGCGTAGCGCTGAATGCGCTCCAGCAGTACGGGGGCGGCGGCATCGCTGCGCGGTTCGCCAAAGTGCTGCTCCATCTCGATGACCGTCAGGATGGCACCAATCGGTGCACGGATGTCGTGCGAGATGAAATGCATGGCCTGATCGCGCTGGGCCATGGCCTGGCGCAAATCGCTGATGTCCACCAGGCTGACCAGCAAGCCTTTGTCACCCGCCACGACAAAAGGTTGCACCAGCATCAGCAGGCTGTTTTTCTGAATATCCATGCCTTCGCGCTGGATGGTGTTTGTCACAGCAGGTGGGGCATTGCGGTCCCACAGTGGCTGCAGGCTGCCGCGCTCCATGGCGCCCTCGAGCAAATCGGCTAAGGGTTGCTGCGCTTGCAGCGTGCGGCCCAAGCTGTGGGCATAACGG
>JAFAGF010000215.1 GCA_023422975.1 Pseudomonadota bacterium | reverse complement strand
TTGACCGAGGCCATGACCACGCTGGAAAACGCGATCAAGAAGATCGACAACGAAACACGTGAGCTGCTCTCGGGCACCTTCAACACCGTGAACGAACACTTTGGCCGCATGTTCCCCGAGTTGTTCGGCGGCGGGCAGGCCAAACTCATCATCACAGGTGATGAAATCCTGGATTCTGGGGTGCAAGTGATGGCGCAGCCGCCCGGAAAAAAGAACCAGACGATTCATTTGCTGTCAGGTGGAGAGAAAGCCCTGACGGCAATTGCGCTGGTGTTTGCGATTTTTCAGTTGAACCCCGCACCGTTCTGTTTGCTGGACGAGGTGGATGCGCCGCTGGATGATGCGAACACCGAGCGTTATGCCAAATTGGTGGCGAGCATGAGCAAGGGAACCCAGTTCCTGTTCATCAGTCACAACAAGATCGCCATGGAAATGGCGCAACAATTGATCGGTGTGACGATGCAAGAGCAAGGTGTCTCGCGTATCGTGGCTGTGGATATGGAATCTGCCCTGTCCATGGCGCATGCCTGAGTACGGAAACGGGACAGAGCAATTCCATGAGTACCCTTCAAATCAGCTTGGCCGTGGTGGGTGTGATCCTGCTGGGCCTGATCGTGGCTTACAACACGTGGACCCACCGTCGCAATGCCCCCAAGCGTGCCGATGCCGAGACCCGTTTGAGCGACAGCCACTCGCGTTTTGACCCTGCTTTGGATGGCGTAGATGTCACCAATTTGCCAGAGTCTGTCCGTGCCCCTCTGGTTGATCCTCTGCTGGATCCCGCACCGGCGCAAGAGGCGGCTTCTGGGTTGGGCAGCCTGGATTCGGCGCTGGATGCTTCGCCAGCAGAAGCTGCTGCGGTGGCGGCCGGCGCGCAAGCGCCTGAGTCTGCAGCGCGCACTGCACAGCAGCATGCAGAGCGCAAACTGGCGCTCGATGGTTTGATCGATGCCATCGCCACGGTACGCATTGAGGGGCTGGTGACAGGCGATGCCGCACTGATGGTGCAGCCCACCACGCGCCGTGCAGGGAGCAAGCAATTTCGCATTGAGGGCTTGAATGCTGCGACGGGTGAATGGGAAACCGTGCGCTCTGGCCAGCGTTACACGGCCTTCCAGGCGGGCGTGCAGCTGGCCAACCGCTTGGGTGCCCTCAATGAGATTGAGTTTTCGGAGTTTGTGGCCAAGGTACAAGGTTTTGGCGATGCACTCAATGCAGCGGTCGATTTGCCCGACATGCTGCACGAAGTCAGCCGTGCGCGCGAACTCGATCAGTTCGCTGGAGAGCACGACGCGCAGCTGAGCTTTATGCTGCGCCCGCGCCGCGCAGCGTGGAGTCCCGGGTATATCGAGCAGCACGCCAGTGCCGCGGGCTTTGTACCTGCTGCCATGCCAGGACGCATGCAGCTGCCCTCTGAAACCGCAGGCCATGCGCCCTTGCTGACGCTGGCGTACGACGCGCAGGCCGCGCAGGCGGACAACCTGGACCAAACGGCCGTGCATGAAGTGTGGCTGAGTCTGGATGTCCCTCAGGTGCCCCGCAGCGAAGAGCCTTTCCAGCGCCTGCGCCATGTGGTGCAAGTCCTGTGTGAAGGGATGGACGGCATGCTGTGTGATCAAAACGGTTACCAGTTGCTGCCGCAGGTGCTGGACCCTATCGAGGGCGACCTGCAAAAGCTGTATGACAAGCTGGACAGCCGCGAACTGTCTGCAGGCTCCATGCTGGCGCGCCGGCTGTTCAACTGAGTTCTTGCCGAGCACGCATGAGCGAGAATTTAGACCTTTTTGGCGATGCAGCGCCCGTCCCGTCTGCGCCTGTAGCTCCTAAAGCGGTAGTGGCTAAGGTGCAGGCATTGCGCAGTCAGCTGCAGCAATGGGCGCATGAATACTATGTACTGGATGCGCCGTCGGTGCCGGATGGTGAGTACGATAAGCTGTTCCAGCAACTGCAGGCGCTGGAGAGTGCTTACCCCGCCTTGGTCACGCCAGATTCACCCACGCAGCGCGTCATTGGTGCGGTGCTCGAAGGGTTGACGCCGGTGCGCCATGTGGTGCCTATGCTGTCCATCCGCACGGAAACCGACAACGAAGCCACGGGCGCCGAAGCGTTTGATGCCCGCATTCGCCGAGAGTTGGAGTTGGACGACAGCGCCCCCGCCGTGGAATATGTGGCCGAACCCAAGTTTGACGGCCTGGCCATGAGCTTGCGCTACGAAAACGGCAAGCTGGTGCATGCCGTGACGCGCGGTGATGGTGAAGTGGGGGAGGATGTGACCCACAACATTCGCACCATTCGGCAAATTCCGCTGCTGCTGCCCACGGGTGAGGGCGGTGTTCCGCCCGTACTGGAAGTGCGTGGAGAGGTGTACATGCGCCGTGCGGACTTTGCCCAGCTCAATGCGCGCCAAGAGGCCGCAGGCGGCAAGCTGTTTGCCAATCCACGCAATGCGGCGGCAGGCTCGGTGCGCCAGCTGGATTCGCACATTGCCATGCAACGGCCTCTGTCTTTTTATGCCTATGGACTGGGGGATATCACCCCGGTGGAGCAAGGTGGCCCCGCGTTTGCCACGCACTACGCCATGTTGCAGCAGCTGAAAGCTTGGGGTTTTCCGGTTGCGGCCCAGGTGCGCATTGCGCATGGTGCTTCTGAACTGGTAGCGTTTCATGCCGAGCTGGGTGCTCAGCGTGCCAACTTGCCGTATGAGATTGATGGCGTGGTCTACAAGGTCAACAGTTTGGCGCTGCAGCGCCAGCTGGGTTTTGTGACGCGTGAGCCGCGCTGGGCGGTGGCCCACAAATACCCCGCCGAAGAAATGGCGACGGTCATGGAAGGCATTGATGTGCAGGTGGGGCGCACGGGCAAGCTCACGCCGGTGGCGCGGCTGGCACCCGTCAGCGTGGGCGGCGTGACGGTAACCAATGCCACGCTGCACAACCTGTTTGAAATCCGCAAAAAACGCGTGCGGGTGGGTGATACGGTCATCGTGCGCCGCGCGGGGGACGTGATTCCGGAGGTGGTGGGCAAGGTGCCGGGTGAACGCCCTGTGTATGTGCCCAACTTCCAAATGCCCAAGCAGTGCCCGATCTGCGGCTCGGAAGTGGTGCGTGAGCCTGGAGAGGCCAACCACCGTTGCACGGGTGGCCTGTTTTGCCCTGCGCAGCGTAAGGAAGCTATTTTGCACTTTGCCGCCCGCCGCGCCTTGGACATTGAAGGTCTGGGCGACAAGCTGGTTGACCAGCTGGTGGATGGCAACGTGGTGCGCACCTTGCCAGATTTGTACCGCTTGGGGCTGACGGCGTTGTCTGCACTGGATCGCATGGCGGAAAAATCTGCGCAAAACGTGCTGGCTGCCTTGGAAAAGTCCAAATCCACCACGCTTAACCGCTTCTTGTTTGGCCTGGGCATTCGCCACGTGGGTGAGGCCACGGCGAAAGACTTGGCACGCCACTTTGGCTTGCTGGACGTCATCATGGACGCCAGCGTGGAGCAGTTGCTGGAAGTGCGTGATGTAGGGCCTGTGGTGGCTGAGAGCATTCACACCTTTTTTGCCCAGCCCCACAACCGCGAAGTGGTGGAGCAGCTGCGCGCCTGTGGTGTGCACTGGGAAGAAGGTGCGCCGGCGGAAAAAGCGCCGCAAATTCTGGCAGGCAAAACCGTGGTGCTGACTGGCACTTTGCCCACCATGGGGCGTGATGAGGCCAAAGAACTGCTGGAAGCTGCAGGCGCCAAGGTCAGCGGCTCGGTCAGCAAAAAAACCAGCTATGTGGTGGCAGGTGCTGAGGCTGGCAGCAAGCTGGTGAGAGCCCAGGAGCTGGGCGTGCCCGTGCTGGATGAAGCCGGTATGCTGGAACTTTTACAAGGCAAGGACGTTTGATATGGCACTGGCCCCGCGCACTCCGAAGATTGGTTTGGCGCTGGGCAGTGGCTCGGCGCGTGGCTGGGCACACATGGGGGTGCTCAAGGCTCTGGACGACGCGGGGATCAAGCCCGATGTTGTGTGTGGCGCCTCCATCGGCGCATTGGTGGGGGCTGCCTATGCCGCAGGCGAGCTGGATCGCTTTGCCGAGTGGACGCAGACCTTGAATATGCGCAGCGTGTTCAGTTTTATGGACTTCAAGCTCTCGGGCGGCATGCTCAAGGGTGAAAAACTCATCGACTTCTGGCGCCGCAACTTTGTGGACTTTGACATCGAGTCCTCCGCCATCCCGTTCGCAGCGGTGGCCACCGATTTGCATTCGGGCGCAGAGGTCTGGCTGCGCGAAGGTTCCATGGCCGATGCCGTGCGCGCCTCCATCGCCTTGCCAGGGCTGTTTACCCCGGTGCAGCGCGCAGGGCGTTTGCTGGTGGATGGCGGCCTGGTCAACCCGGTACCCGCTTCGCTGGCGCGCGCCATGGGTGCAGACATTGTGATTGCTGTCGATCTGAATGCGGATCTGGTGCACCGCCATATGCGCCCGCTGGGCGTCGTGGCTACCACCAGCGATGTGGCCGGAACGCTGCATGCCGCCGATGTGCAAGGCGAGATCGTGGCCGCTCAAAGCGCGTTGTGGCTGGAGCGCCTGCGTGGCTGGATGCCCGGCACCCGCGCGCCCGCTGCGGTGCCCAGCACGCACATGCCTTCGCTGCTGGATGTGGTGATGACCAGTGTCAACATCATGCAGATGCGTATCACGCGCAGCCGCATGGCGGGTGATCCGCCGGAGCTGGTGATTGCACCGCGCCTAGCGCATCTGGGCTTGCTGGATTTTCACCGTGCCAAAGAAGCCATGGAAGAAGGCTACGCCGCCGCGCAGGCTGCATTGCCCGGGTTGCAGCACTTTGGCTGGAAAGCACAGAAACCTTAAAACTCATAGCTGTTAGTGCTTGCTGCATAAGCGCTAGAGCCGCTTTTGATGCTTGATTTTGGTGGGTGCAGGCGTTGGGCGGGATTTTAGCGGCGGCGTACAGCACCTGCGCGCCCAGCTTTGCTCCATTCATAGAGTTCGCCGTCCGGGGTGCGGCCATTTTCGACGGCGGACACACCCATGGTGCCGACCATGGCGCGCAGCTCGGACGAAATGCACACATGCATATTGCGCGGGTTGGTGCGCAGGGTTTGGCAGTCTGCCAAGGCCTGGCCCATGGCCTGGTCGCTGTAGGCTTGGCTGTGGGGCTGCCACACGGGGTCTTGGCCCTCGGGTTCTGCGTTGTGCAGGTGAAAGACGATGATGCTCATGGCGGTGAAGAAGAAGGGGATTGGGAAAATGGTTGCTCACGCCAGCACAGTCTGACTGCAGCGCTATAAACCTACTGACCCCAATGTTAGAGGGGCAAACGTACACTGTCGGGTTAAATTTTCCCGCACGAATCCCCCGATGAACGCACCGATTGATGTTTCCTTTTTTCAGCGCGATGCCAAGCCGCTGACCAGCTATCGCCCCTACTGGGCGAAGCGTTTCGGCACGGCGCCATTTTTGCCCATGAGCCGGGCCGAGATGGACCAGCTGGGCTGGGACAGCTGCGACATCATTTTGGTGACGGGCGATGCCTATGTGGACCACCCGAGCTTTGGCATGGCCGTGATTGGACGCGTGCTGGAGTCGCAAGGCTTTCGCGTGGGCATCATCGCCCAGCCGGACTGGCACAGCGCTGACGCCTTCAAGGCGCTGGGCAAGCCCAATCTGTTTTGGGGCGTGACTGCGGGCAATATGGATTCGATGATCAACCGTTACACGGCCGATCGCAAAATCCGCTCGGACGACGCCTACACCCCCGGTGATGTGGGCGGCAAGCGCCCCGACCGCGCCGCCATCGTCTACTGCCAGCGCTGCCGTGAAGCGTTTAACGATGTGCCGATTGTGCTGGGCGGCATTGAAGGCTCGCTGCGCCGCATTGCGCATTACGACTACTGGAGCGACAAGGTGCGCCGCTCCATCGTCGTGGACAGCAAGTGCGACATCCTGCT
>JAFAGF010000175.1 GCA_023422975.1 Pseudomonadota bacterium | reverse complement strand
CGCACAAACTCATGCACACCGTAAGGCGTTTCGTTGGACAAGCCCACCGCCCGCACCTTGCCTTGCTGCACCAACTGGGCCAGTGTTTCCAGCTGTTCGTGGATGCTGGTCTGCATCACTTCCTTGGCGGGGTCGTAATACAGATTGCCAAAGGCCGGCACATGGCGTTCAGGCCAGTGGATTTGGTAGAGGTCAATCACCTCGGTTTGCAGGCGGCGCAAGCTGCCCTCACACGAGGCCACAATGTCTGCCGCCGTCATGCCCTTGCCCGCGCGAATCCACGGCATGCCACGCGAAGGGCCCGCCACTTTGCTGGCCAGCACAATTTTCTCGCGCGCGCCGGGCCTTGCCGCCAGCCAGCGGCCAATGATGGTTTCGGTCGCACCATAGGTTTCTGCACGTGCGGGCACGGCGTACATCTCAGCCGTGTCCCAGAAATTCACGCCCCGCTCCAGCGCACGGTCCATGATGGCAAACGCTGCTTGCTCGCTCACTTGCTCACCAAAGGTCATCGTGCCCAAGCAAATGGGGCTCACCATCAAGTCGCTGCGGCCCAGCCGCACGGGGTTCAGTGTTGGGCTATTCATAGCTGCCAAGTGTAGGGCGCTGCGTCACGCTCTTGACTGTGGTCAGTACCGACTGCGCAAATAATGTGCGGCATGTACACACCGCAGCGCCCCTCCAAGACCGAAGACGTGCTCCTTCGCCACATCACCTACCGTGTGCGCACCTGGGGCCAGCCCCAAGCAGGCACGCCCCCTTTGGTGCTGGTGCACGGCTGGATGGATGTGGGGGCCTCTTACCAGTTTGTGGTGGATGCCTTGAGTGAGGCCTTCTTCCAGCAAAGACACATTATTGCCCCCGACTGGCGCGGCTTTGGCCACAGCATGCCGCCCACGCCCTGCGACCACTACACGTTCACCGCTTACTTGAGTGATCTGGATGCGCTGCTGCACCACTACGCCCCAGACCATCAACAGATAGATTTGGTGGGCCACAGCATGGGCGGCAATGTGGCCATGCTGTACGCCGGTGCGCGCCCTGCACGCATTCGCCGCCTGGTCAATCTGGAAGGCTTTGGCTTGCCTGCCACGCAGCCTTCGCAAGCGCCTGCGCGCATTGGCAAATGGCTCGATGAGCTCCAGGCCCTGCACACCGGCACGATTGAGCTCAAAACCTATGACAGCGTGCAGGCCGTTGCAGCGCGCCTGCAAAAAACCAACCGACGCCTGAGCGCTGACAAAGCGCTGTGGCTGGCCGGCGAATGGGCCGCCCCGGATGCCCAAGGGCGCTGGGCGATCTTGGGTGATGCGGCGCACAAGGTGGTCAATCCGCAGCTTTTTCGCTTGGAGGAAGCCCTGGCACACTACGCAGCCATCACCGCCCCGGTACTGGCCGTGGAAGCCACGGAAGACAGCCTCGGCCAGTGGTGGAAAGCGCAGTACAGTTTGGCGGAGTACCACCAGCGCCTGCAGGCCGTGCCGCAATGCCGCATTGCACAGGTGGACGATGCCGGGCATATGCTGCACCACGACCAGCCCGAAGTCATCGCGCAAATGATTGAAGACTTCTGCCAGATCTAAATCAGAAGCGGCTTGCGCTGAATTTTCAAGGCTTTGCGGTACATTTCATGCTGCACCCCTTTATCTGCACGCGCAAGCCGCTCTTGTTTTTGCGCATGCTCGCTATGAAAGCCTGCTGCCATGTGGCTCAACGATCTTCTGCGCAAACTCACCAAAGGCCCGGATGTGGGCGAAACCTTCCGTGACTACATCGGCTGCTACTTCTACGGCACCGAAGTGTCGGGCAGCAACCAACCAGAATACGTGGGTGCCCCCGCTACCCTGGAGCAACTGGAAAGCGGCGTGCGCCGCTATCTGGAAGACTTTCTCAGCACCCAGTCAGGCAGCAACACCCCGGCTGTGCACACGGTGCAGGCAGTGCTGACCGAGCTGCCCCAGCGCCTGCAAGCGCATGTGCGCTCCGATATGACACTGCCCTTCATGGCCTTGGATGGCACCGAGATGTTTATCCGCAAAGGCGTGCGCCAGCGCCGCAAAGAAAACGGCAAGTTCGTCGAATAAAGGCGACACACCGCCGCACGCGCTCTATAGTCCACGCCACCTCCTCTTGCACTACTTTGACCCATGACTGAGACTGCACCGCCGTCCACAGACGCTGCACCGCTCACCCCACGCCAGTTGCTGCTGCCCTCCTTGACGGCCATGGTGCACGACTTGGCGCAGATGTTGCCCCCCAGCAGCGTGGTGCAGGCTTTGCAGGCGCGGCAGTTGCTGCAGCAGATGAGCCATGCCGTGCAAGTGGTGGAGTTGTCCAGTCTGGGCCAACTCATGCAGGCCATGGAGGTGCCTCTGCAGGCCTACGCCAGCACCGGCGAAGCGCCCGCTGACAAAGCCGGTGAGCTGCTGCAGCTGGCCGCCCGCGACATGCAGGCCTTCCTGCAAGCCTTGAACCGCGGTGCACAGCCCCCCAGCCAAGAGCTGTTTGCCAGCTACCGCGCCATCACCAAACTGGGCGGCAAAGACAGTGCCCACCCTGCAGATTTGTGGGATGCGCCGTGGCCCATGCCCGCTTTGGCCGCCCCAGCCAACACCAGCGCCATACCCCCCAGCGCCGAAATTCGCACCCAGTTTGACCAGCACGTGCTGGCGCTGCTGCAAACCAGCAACCCCAGCTTTTGCACCACGCTGCAGCAACTGAGCCTGGGTTTGGCCGCGCACGCTAAAGACGGCAGCACCTGGCAGCTGGCAGCGGCGTGGCTGCAAGCGCTGGAATACGGCCTGCTGGAGCTGGATATTTATGCCAAGCGCCTGGCTTCGCGCCTGTTGGCGCATTACGCCAACTTTGCCAAAGGCGACGAGGCACCGCCTGCAGCCTTGGTGCGTGACTTGCTGTTTTTCTGCGCACAAGCGGTGGAGATGGCACAGCAGCGCAAACAGCCCTTGCCCGACACCTTGGCCATCGTGCACCAGCACTGCCAGCCCAGCGTAGACACCGGCGCAGTGAACGCCCCTACCACAGGCGCTACGGCCACTGCTACCGACAGCATTACCTGCGCCACAGCGGCAGACCCCGCCCACACGGATTCTGCACCGCCCCCTGCGGTGCGCTTGCCCGCGTTTGAGGCTGCCCCAGAAATTCACCCGGCAGAAACACTGGTCAACGGACTGGCCACCTCGGCCCAAATGGAGCCTGACCTCGACTTTCTGCAAACCGCAGAAACGCTGTCCCAGCAACTGGAGTCCGCCATCGCGGTCTGGCAAAGCGATGAACAGGCCACGCTGGCGGCAGCAACCGCCGAAAACACGGGCGAGTTGTCACGCCTTGCCTGGGCTGCAGGCTGCACCGAAATTGCCACGCTGGCCCACCTGCTGCAGCGCTGCCTGCTGCGCATGCCCGAGCAAGCTGCACCGCCACAGCGCCAGACTTGCCAGCACGCCAGCGAAGAGATTCGCCGCTTGCTGCACCAGTTTGCGGCGGGCTTCATGCGCCGTGCGCATCCACAGGTGATGGATGCATTGCACAGCCTGTATGCGCAATTACCAGAACCTGTAGAAGTACCCGCAACCCCGACGGTGCAACCGCCACCTCCAGCGCCGGCCTCTGCCGTCATAGACAGCGGCAACGATGATGACTTTGTCCTCGACACCGATGTCGGCATGGACGACGAAGCCGACATCGTCACAGCGGCCGAGCCAGCGCCTGCATCCCCCGCGCCGGTGCTGGATGCTATGCATTTCTCGGTGTTTGAAGAAGAAATGCTCTCCATCTGGCCCAAGCTGCAAAGCGCGCTCAAGCAGTGGATCAAAGTGCCCCAAGACAGCAGTGCCCGGCAAATTTTGCTGCGCAGCTTGCACACCCTCAAAGGTAGTGCACGCTTGGCTGGCGCCATGCCTTGGGCCAGCCAGGTGCATGCGTTGGAAAGTTTGGCCATCGAAGTACCCAACGAGGAAGGCCCGCGCGGCCCGGCTTCGCTGCCCCAGCCGCTGGAGGCTTTGCGCATCGCCTTTGTGGCTTTGCAGCAGGAGATGGCAGACCGCCATCCTG
>JAFAGF010000100.1 GCA_023422975.1 Pseudomonadota bacterium | reverse complement strand
GGGCGCCGCTGCACCCGTGTGCGCGTGGCGTTCATGCTTATTGGGCCTCTTCGGGTCCGCGTGACGCCACAGCCTTGGCGATCAAGGCATTCATGTCGGCAGCACGCTCGGTGGTGCGGTCGTAGATAAAGTGCAGCGTAGGCACGGTGTGGATGTGCAAGCGCTTGAACAAACCATTGCGCAGGAAGCCTGCGGCCTGATTGAGCGCCTTTTGCGACTCATCCGGATCGCCAATCAGCAGACTGAAAAACACTTTGGCGTGGGCGTAGTCAGGGGTGACTTCCACGCTTTGCAGCGTGACCATACCCACACGCGGGTCCTTCAACTCGCGGGCGATCAACTCCGACAGATCCCGCTGGATCTGGTCAGAGACTTTAAAGCTGCGGTTAGGCGCAGCAGATTTACGTTTAGGTGCCATTAAAAATTAGGAGCTTGTAGCGCTAGTCAGATAAGGGTTTGAAAGCCTTTCGACTTTCAAACCCTTTATGCATCAGCGCTGACAGCTATGGTTTACAGCGTACGCGCGATTTCCTTGATTTCGAACACTTCCAACACATCGCCTTCGCGGATGTCGTTGTAGTTGCGCAGCTTGATACCGCACTCGAAGCCTTCCTTGACTTCCTTGACGTCGTCCTTCATGCGGCGCAGCGATTCGATTTCGCCCGTGTAGATGACCACGTTGTCGCGCAGCAAACGGAAGTGTGCGTTGCGGGTAACGTGACCCTGGGTGATGTACGAACCAGCAATCGTGCCGATCTTGGTGGCCACGAATACGGTGCGGATCTCGGCCATACCGATGATCTCTTCGCGCTTCTCGGGAGTCAGCATGCCGGACATGGCGGACTTCACTTCGTCTACCGCATCGTAAATGATGTTGTAGTAGCGCAGATCCACGTCGTTGCCTTCGGCCGTCTTACGGGCTTGCACGTCAGCACGCACGTTGAAGCCGATGATGATGGCCTTGGAAGCCAGCGCCAAGTTGACGTCGGACTCGGAAATACCACCCACGCCAGAGTACACGATCTGCACCTTGACTTCTTCGGTCGACAGCTTGAGCAAGGAAGCAGCCAGTGCTTCTTGCGAACCTTGCATGTCGGCCTTGATGATCAAAGGCAGGGTCTGCACGTTGCCAGCAGTCATGTCGGAGAACATGTTCTCCAACTTGGCGGCTTGCTGTTTGGCCAGCTTGGTGTTGCGGAACTTACCAGCACGGTAGGTTGCAATTTCACGGGCACGGCGCTCGTCGGCCATCACCATGAAGTCGTCACCGGCTTGTGGCACGTCCGACAGACCCTGGATTTCGACAGGAATCGAAGGACCCGCTTCCTTGGCGGCCTTGCCGTCTTCGTCCAACATGGCACGCACGCGGCCATAAGTTTGGCCAGCCAGCACCACATCGCCCACCTTCAAGGTACCGGACTGCACCAGCACCGTAGCCACAGAACCGCGACCCTTGTCCAGTTGCGCTTCAATCACCAGACCCTTGGCGGACGCATCCACAGGGGCCTTGAGTTCCAGCACTTCGGCTTGCAGCAGCACTTGCTCCAGCAAGTCGTCGATGCCCATGCCAGTCTTGGACGACACAGCGATGAATGGCGAATCACCACCGTATTCTTCAGGCAAGACCTCTTCCACCACCAGCTCTTGCTTGACACGCTCGGGGTTGGCTTCAGGCTTGTCAGCCTTGGTGATGGCCACCACGATAGGAACACCAGCCGCCTTGGCGTGCTTGATGGCTTCCTTGGTCTGTGGCATCACACCGTCGTCGGCCGCGCACACCAGAATCACGATGTCGGTGGATTGGGCACCGCGGGCACGCATGGCGGTAAACGCCTCGTGACCAGGAGTGTCCAAGAAAGTTACGATGCCGCGTGGAGTTTCCACGTGGTAAGCACCGATGTGCTGGGTAATGCCACCTGCTTCGCCAGAGGCCACACGCGAACGGCGGATGTAGTCCAGCAGCGAGGTCTTACCGTGGTCCACGTGGCCCATCACGGTCACCACAGGTGCACGTGGCAACAATTCGCCGGTGTACTTCGATGCATCTTCTTCGCTGAACGCTTCTGGCGAATCCAACGCTGCCACCTTGGCGGTGTGACCCATTTCTTCCACCACGATCATGGCGGTGTCTTGGTCCAACGGCTGGTTGATGGTGACCATCTGGCCCATCTTCATCAGCACCTTGATCAGCTCGGAAGCCTTCACCGCCATCTTGTGGGCCAATTCGGCCACGGTGATCGTTTCTGGCACCGAGATTTCCAGTGCACGGAATTCTTGTTGCTGCTGTTGCTGGTGGTGATCGTTGCGATCGCCACGACGGCCGCCACGGGGGCCTCCGCGCCAGTTGGAGCGGCCAACGCCACCGGAGCTGTCGCCACGGGTTTTGATTTCCTTCTTCTTGCCGGCGTCATTGCCCCAGCTCGAAGACAGCTTCGCAGACTTGACTTCCTTGCCTGCACGGCTGCCATTGGATTCTTTGTCCTTGGCAGTCGTGGTGGTCGTCGCAGCGCCCTTGGCATCCTTGGCAGGTGCCTTCTTGGCATCTGCTGCAGCGGGTGCCGCCTTTTTAGGCTCTTCAGGCTTCTTGGCAACCAACACCTTCTTAGGTGCTGCCATCATTGCCCGAATGGCTTCAGCTTCTTGCAAAGCTTTGCGACGACGATCGTCCAAATCCTTAGCACGTGCAGCCTCATCCGCAGCACGTTGACGTGACTCTTCCTCGGCCTTGGCACGGGCTTCTGCTTGTGCCTTGGCACGCGCTTCTGCAAATGCGGCATTGCCTGCGGCAGCTTCCTTGGCAGCTTCCTTGGCTTGACGCGCCTTAGCAGCTTCTGCGGCTGCGTAGGCAGCTGCGCGCTCTTCGGCCTCGCGCTCCTTGCGTGCAAGGTCTTCGCGCTCTTCTCGCGCTTGGCGCTCTTGCGCCAGTTCAACTTCTTGTTGGCTAATCATCTCTGCTTGCTTGCGTGCTTCTTCCTCGCGGCGTGCCAGCTCTTGGGAAGCTTGTGCAGCTTGAGCAGAACGGGCTGCAGCCTCTGCAACCACCTCGGGGGCATCGTCACGTTTGATGAAAGTGCGCTTCTTGCGCACTTCCACTTGGATGGTGCGGGCCTTGCCTGTGGCATCGGCCTGCTTGATCTCGCTGGTCGACTTCTTCGTCAGCGTGATCTTCTTTTTGCCGTCATCAGAGCCATGGCTGGCTTTGAGGTACGACAACAGTTTTTGCTTGTCTGCTTCGGTCAAGGCATCAGTGCTGGAATTCTTCGCCACACCAGCAGCTTTGAGTTGTTCCAGCAGAGTCTCAGGGGATTTTTTAAGTTCGTTGGCGAACTCGGCAACAGTGTTCAAAGACATATCTCCGTTCGATCCTCCCTGACCCTTATTCCTGACCGTCGGTGAACCAGTGTTCACGCGCCTTCATGATCAAAGCCTTGGCTTCGTCTTCAGTTTGACCGGTCAATTCGGTCAGTTCATCGATGGCCAAATCGGCCAAGTCATCACGAGTCAACACGCCACCAGCAGCCAACTTGGCCACCAGCTCAGGTGTCAAACCTTCTAGGTCACGCAACTCTTGCGAGACACCGCTTACGCTCTCTTCTTGAGCAATTTCCATGGTCAGCAGCGCATCCTTGGCACGGGCACGCAGCTCAGTCACGGTTTCCTCATCGAAAGCTTCGATTTCCAGCATTTCAGACAGCGGCACATACGCCACCTCTTCCAAACTGCTAAAGCCTTCATCTACCAAGATGCCGGCGAGTTCTTCGTCCACATCCAGCTTCTCTACGAACAGCTTGCGTGCGGAGTCGGTTTCTTCAGCTTGCTTCTGAGCAGACTCAGCAGCATCCATGATGTTGATCTTCCAGCCCGTCAGGTCAGAAGCCAAACGCACGTTCTGACCACCACGACCGATTGCGATAGCGAGATTCTCCTCATCCACCACCACATCCATGGCGTGCTTTTCTTCATCCACAACGATAGAAGAGACATTCGCAGGTGCCAGCGCACCAATCACGAACTGTGCAGGATCTTCCGACCACAGCACGATGTCGACACGCTCGCCAGCCAACTCCGTGCTCACCGCGTTCACACGGGTGCCGCGCACACCGACACAAGTACCAATGGGGTCTACACGCTTGTCATGCGAAATCACCGCAATCTTGGCACGACTGCCAGGATCACGCGCACAGCTCTTGATTTCCAGTAGACCTTGCTCAATCTCTGGCACTTCGTTGCGGAACAACTCAATCATGAACTCTGGCGCCGAACGCGACAGCACAATGGGTGCGCCACGTAAGGTCAAGTCCACTTCCATGATCATGGCGCGAACACGGTCACCATTGCGCAGATTTTCCTTGGGAATCATCTCGCTGCGACGCAAGCGGCCTTCCACGCGACCGGATTCGACGATGATGTCGCCCTTGTCCATGCGCTTGACCGTGCCGGTAAAAATCTTCTCGCCGCGAGCCATGAATTCGTTGAGCAGCATTTCGCGCTCAGCGTCACGAATTTTCTGCAAGATGACTTGCTTGGCAGTCATCGCACCGATACGACCAATCGGCACAGACTCGATCTGTTCTTCGATGAACTCACCGACTTGAATGCCTGGCACACGGTCTTCTGCATCCATCAGCATTTCTTCTGCTTCAGGATTTTGCAGACCCGCATCATCAGACACCACTACCCAGCGGCGGAAAGTGTCGTAGTCACCGCTGTCGCGATCGATCGCAACGCGGATGTCCACTTCGCCCTCATACAGCTTCTTGGTAGCTTGTGCCAAAGCCAACTCAACGGCGCCAAACACCACATCGCGTTCTACGTTCTTTTCGCGCGAAATGGCTTCAACCAACATCAACAGTTCGCGGTTCATGCGATGACTCTCCTAATTTCAATTCTTTCAAGCGTGACACCTTCCGGCGCACCTGTTAGCTATGGCGTCAATCTCAAGCGGGCTTAGCGCCACGCCCCTTGAAGTTCACCACGGGCGCCAGACGTGCATCTCGCAATTCATCCAGCGTAAATCCCATAGCCTGCAACGGCGCGGGTTCACGTTTTTTACTCACTTTTGCACCGGGCTTGCGCGCAGGCTCATCACTCCAGACAATTTGCCAGCCACCTGCTTCTGCACGCTCCAGCGTGCCACGAAACTTTTTACGGTTTGCGTTCACCACACCACCACCGGCAGCGCCAATCGCTTCTTTAAGGGTGATATCGATTTCGGAGCCCACAAAACGCACAAAGTCTTGCTCGTGGCGCAAGGGACGATCAATGCCGGGAGACGAAACTTCCAACCGGGCATAGTCCGCGCCATCGACTTCCAAAGCAAATTGCAACTGACGCGTGACTTTCTCACAATCTTCCACCGTCACAAAAGCTTCTGGCAACGGATCAACACCTTCTTCAGGCGCTTGCCAAGGCAGGTCGATGGTGATGCGCAGCAATCCGCCTGCGGATCGCTCAATCTCCACCAGGTCATAGCCCAGACCCGTTACGGTTTGTTCAACAATTTGCTGTAGTGCCACGTGCGAAGTTCTATCCCGGAAGTACAAAAAACCCGATAACCATCCTGCAATTAGCTTGCTGGCGGCTTCGAGCTCCAAATGCAAGCGACCAAAAAAAAAGGGCGGTTGGTACCCGCCCGTTTGGTCGTGAATGCTTTATTGTATCCGCAAAGCGTTGATTCGCAATGTCAAGCAGCATGAATTCCTGCCACAGTTACTGCGATTGCGCGGCAATACGCTGCCACAAGGCACTCGCTTCGGAGGGCAACGAAGACGAAGCAGCCTGACCATCCATCAGCGATTGCAGCAAACGCTCCAACACCTTCACCTGCGGCAGCAAGGGCCCCAGGAACATGGCGCGCTCGCCATCCGCGATGAGCAGGGTCGGAAAGGTTTCCACATCCACATCGCCCATCAGGGCTTCGCTGTCTTCTACATCCACCCAGCCAAAGCGCACCTGCGGAAATTTTTCTTGCAAAGCTTGGAATTCGGGTTCGTACTGGCGGCATACACCGCACCACGCCGCACACAGACACACCACACTCCAAGCTGCGCCACCAGACATCGCCTGCAGCGCGGCGTTTGCAGACTTGCCACTGCTCATGTTTACTTTCTTTGCACAGCACCAAAGCTGTATCAAGGATCCACCAAAGCCTTGCATCGTAACCACACCCAGCACCATGCTCCTTGATTTCAGAAAATACAGAGCGCAGCAGATGGATTGAACTCAACAGCCATCAGAAACAAAAAAGCCCCAAGCAGGGCCTGAGGCTTTTTGAGCAAGTTGAAGCAGCCATTCAGCCACTCCAGCCACACAGAGATTAACCCGAGTGAGCGCGCTTGCCAGGATTCTTCTTGCTGCGAGTGTGCGAACCACGCTCCAAGCTCACGCGCTGGCCGCGGCCTTGAGCCAACAGAGTCACGCCGTTAGGAGCAACGGGACGGGGGGTGCGCTTGCGATCAGCTTCAGTAACGATCTTATTGCCCATGGCAATCTCTCCAGTTGAGGTTTCAGTAAACCCGGTATTTTTCCACACACTGCAAGGCAACGTGACGGCGGGATTCAAAAAATTGTCTCATATCTTGGCCTTTCAATCTTTTTCAGGTCATTTTGGGCATGTGTACCACAGCTTGTGCGCATCTGGACACGCATTCACGTGCGCGACCTACAACTCCGCACGTCTTCTGCTACAAATACTGTGTGCTTTACGAGCGCACCGCCCAGGTGCCCCGCGTTATTTGCCACAGGACTTTGCCTATGTCTTTCTTTCGCCGATCTTGCAAGACCGACATGAACACTCGCTGCCCTCGCTGTGAGGCCCAAGACCAACTGCATCAAACACTGCAAGGCATCAAGAACCGCTTGCAGCAACACAAGCCCGCATCCCCTCTACCTATCGCAGATCGCAGTAACTTACGCCTTGGCAGTGCGGCACTGTGCACTGTGGGCCTGGCCGCACTGGCGGGCGCTGCGCTTTATGCATCGCGCAATCCCCGCGTGCCGCAAGGTGTCCACCCGGTTGAGCATTTTGATATCGCGCGCTATCTGGGCAAATGGTACGAATTGGCGCGCATTGAGCACAGCTTTGAAAAAGGTTTGCAGCGCACGCAAGCGGAATACAGCCTCAGCCGCACAGGCGGCATTCATGTCACCAACCGCGGCTATGATCCCAAACGCGGTGAATGGAAAGTCTCTCACGGCAAAGCTAAACCCACTGTTGCCGCAGACATTGCCGCATTGAAAGTGTCATTTTTCGGCCCGTTTTATGGCGGCTACAACGTGGTCGCGCTGGACGACGATTACCAATGGGCCATGGTGATTGGATCCTCTTTGGAGTATTTCTGGATTCTGTCGCGCACGCCCTCGCTGCCCAGTGGCGTAGAAGAGCGCTTGATGCACCAAGCACAACTGCTAGGGGTAGATACCCAAAAAGTTCTGTGGGTGCACCAAGACGGCGTCAATCCCACAGGCAGCTACAAATAGCAAAGCACTGGGCGCTTACTCAACCATGACTTCCAATAGATTTCATATGAAAATCATTGCTTGACCAGCGCTCACAGCTATAAAAAGGCTCCATTGGAGCCTTTTTTGTTGCCATGTTCTATCGCCTCACACAGACCTACAGTGTGATGGCTGCACAGCCATAGCAGGCTACACCCAATGCGGGTTAATTGCCCAAAATCAGCTGCGCAATCACGCCACTCGCAATGGCCACCAGCAGGTAGTCACCGCCGTACT
The DNA here is from genome assembly GCA_023422975.1 of Pseudomonadota bacterium. Lineage (GTDB taxonomy): Bacteria > Pseudomonadota > Gammaproteobacteria > Burkholderiales > Burkholderiaceae_C > Comamonas. Next base: position 2,618 of record JAFAGF010000100.1, on the reverse strand, counting down.
GTACCCAGTGGTAGCCACGGGGCGGGTGCTTCAAGCCATGTCCACGCCAGTCATTCACCACATACTGGTGCGAACGGTATTGCGGCGGCACACGCGAGCCCTTCACCCAATTGTGGTTAGGCCCTGCACCCATGCGTTTGGCTTGCCCGGGAGGCATGCCGTGCGGGTGTGCCGGATGCTGAGGCTGTGCCTGATAGTGCGATGCAGACGCCTGATGCTGCCGCGCGGGTTGCGTGTGTTGCGGGCCTTTTTGCTGCTTTTTCTGCGCGCTATGCCCCGGCCCCTGCGGGCCATGTTGACCGGGCTGCGCAAAAGCGCTCAAAGATGATGCACCAAGCACCAGTGCGGTCATCACTGCGGTTATGCGTTGCTTTTTCATGATGGAGCCCTTTCATGGCTGATTGCGTGAAACCCATGCTAAGTGCGCCCTGCAAACACCACGTTCAAGTTTTGTAAAGTTGCCGCAAAAAATGATGCAGACCTACAAAGTGGCATGCACCAACTGCTGGGTATAGGGATGCTGCGGTTGATTCAACACCGCGTCCACCCCGCCCTGCTCCACCACCTCGCCACCTTTCATCACCAGCACCTCATGAGCCATGGCGCGAATGACGTCCATGTCGTGCGTAATCAGCACATAACTCAACCCCAGCTCGCGCTGCAGGCGCTGCAGCAAAGCCAGCACCTGTTTTTGAATGGTGACATCCAGCGCGCTGGTGGGTTCATCCAGCACCAAAATCCGCGGCCGCAAAATCAAGGCCCGCGCTACCGCCAAGCGCTGGCGCTGGCCGCCCGAGAACTCATGCGGATAACGCTGCAGCAAGCCGGGAAATTGCTGCTCGCTCAGCCCCACACTCAGCAGCACCGACAGCACTTGCTCGCGCCGCCCTGCTTCGCTGATGTCTGGCGCGTGCACGCGCAAGCCCTCGCCCACAATCTCTTCGACTGTCATACGGGGTGACAACGAAGAGAACGGGTCTTGAAACACCACCTGCACCTCACGGCGCAGCGCCTGATTAGCCGCCGTGTTGCGCATGGCTGGCTGTTGCCAGCTTTTGCCAGCAATCTGCAGCGCACCTTGGCTGGGCAACAAACCCAAAATCGCCTGCGCCAGCGTGGACTTGCCAGAGCCTGATTCACCCACTACGCCCAGCGTCTGCCCCTCGCGCAGGCGCACATCGGCACCCTGCACGGCCACAAACTCGCCTTTTTTGAACCAGCCTTTGATACCCGGAAACGGCACCGGATAGCCCACGCGCAACTTGTCGGCCTGCACCACGGGCTTGGCCTTAGGGTTCGCGGGCAGCACTTCGCGCTCGGGCTGGCTGTGCAGCAGTTTGTGGGTGTAGGGATGTTGCGGGTGCTCCAGCAACTGCGTCACCGGGCCCTGCTCTACCAGCAAGCCGCGCTCCATCACCGCTGCACGGTCGGCAAAGCGGCGCACCAAGTGCAAGTCGTGCGTAATCAGCAAAATCGCCATGCCCGTCTGACGTTGCAAGTCACCCAGCAGCTCCAGAATTTGCATGCGCAGCGTCACATCCAGCGCCGTGGTGGGCTCGTCAGCCAGCAGCAGTTTAGGCCTACTGGCCAGCGCCATCGCAATCATGGCGCGCTGGCGCTGCCCGCCGCTGAGCTGGTGCGGATAGCTTTGCGCACGGCGCTGCGGGTCAGGAATGCCCGTGGTTGCCAGCAGCTCCACCGCCTGCACCCAGGCCTGCTGCTTGCTCAGTGCCTGCTTGAGCTGCAGCACCTCGGCCACCTGAGTGCCCACCGTCATCAGCGGATTGAGCGCCGTCATGGGCTCTTGGAAAATCATGGCCACATCACCGCCGCGCACGGCGCGCATGTCACGCTCTGGTAAGGAGAGCAGATTGCGCCCGTCCAGCATGGCGTTACCGCTGATATGGGCATCACCCACCAACCGTAGCAAACTCAGCGCCGTGATGGTCTTGCCCGAGCCGGACTCCCCCACCAACGCCAACTTTTCGCCCGCGTGCAAGTCAAAGCTCACGCCCTGCACCACTTTTTTGTTGCCAAAGCGCACCTTCAGGTCTTGCACAGACAGCAAGGGCATCGGGGTTGTCACAGCGTGCACCATCATGCGCCCTCCTTGGCATCCGTCACCTGCGCCTTGCGCGGGTCCAGTGCATCACGCAGGGCATCGCCCATAAAAGTCAGCAGCAGCAGTGTCATGACCAGCACCGCAAACGTGCCCAAAGAAATCCACCACGCATCAATGCTGTTTTTGCCCTGGCTGAGCAGCTCCCCCAAGCTGGGGGTGCCGGGCGGCACGCCCAGGCCCAGAAAGTCCAGCGACGTCAGCGCCAAGATGGCCGCGCTCATGCGAAATGGCAAGAACGTGACCACGGGCGTCAAGCTGTTGGGCAAGATGTGGCGCCAAATGATCTGCCCATTGGGCACACCCAGCGCCCGGGCGGCTTTCACGTAATCGAGCTGGCGGTTGCGCAAAAACTCGGCCCGCACATAGTCCGACAAGCCCATCCAGCCAAACAAGCTCAGCAGCACCAGCAGCAAGCTGATGCTCGGCGCCAGCACTGCACTGAAGATGATGAGCAAATACAGCTCCGGCATGGAGCCCCAGATTTCAATAAAGCGCT
>JAFAGF010000087.1 GCA_023422975.1 Pseudomonadota bacterium | reverse complement strand
ATGCAAGTGACAGCGCTGGAGGTGGATGCAGAGCGCAGCACACGCATTCACGACACTTTGCAGCGCACAGGCCTGCAAGCGCATGCCAAAGTGCTGGTGGCCGATGCGGGTAAGCCCCAGCAGTGGTGGCAGCAGGCCAATGGCGGCCAGCAGTTTGATGCCATTTTGTTGGATGCGCCATGCACGGCCTCGGGGATTGTGCGTCGTCACCCGGATGTGCGCTGGCTGCGCCGCGAAAGCGATGTGGCGCAGCTTGCTGCTATTCAGTCGCACATTCTGGATGCACTGTGGCCCTTGCTGAAAAATGGGGGGCGCATGCTGTATTGCACCTGCTCGGTGTTCAAGGCCGAGGGGGATGAGCAGGTGCAAGCGTTTCTTGCGCGCAACACACAGGCGCAGTTATTGCCTTCTCCGGGGCATTTAATTCCGGGAATTGCAGCGCAAGGCGATGTGCTCCCAGACAATGGAGCCGGTGACCACGACGGCTTCTTCTACGCATTGTTCCAAAAAAACGCCTGATTCCTTGCCGGTGCAAGGAAGGCAGCGCCGTGCTTGGATGGCTGCTGCCGTCGTAGCGCTGTCGTCCGCTGGGTGGCTGCCCGCACAAGGTCAGACGCAAGAGCATTCCACCGCGAATCCAGAAGCCAGCGCCACGCTGGAGCGCAGCGGCATCCAGCTGCAGCGTGATGGCGATGCGGTGTTGCTAACGGCGGCCTTGAACTGGACGCTGCCGGATTTGGTGCAGGATGCCCTGCTCAAAGGCATCCCCGTGCATTTCATTGCCGAAGCAGACATGCTGCAAGAGCGCTGGTATTGGCGCGACCAGGAGCTGTTGAGCGCTGACCGCTATATGCGGCTGAGCTATCAGCCGCTCACGCGTCGCTGGCGCTTGTACACCGGCAGCCAGCCCTTTGAAGGACAAGGTTTGGGGGTCGCATTATCCAGTTCATTCGAGACCCTGGAAGAGGCGGTGCAATCCATGCAACGGATTGTGCGCTGGCGCATTGGGCAGGCAACGGACTTGCCCAGCAGTGGAAGTGCTATTTTGCAATTGCGCTTTCGGATTGACCTCTCGCACTTCCCAAGGCCGCTGCAGATCGGAGCTTTGGGACGGTCAGACTGGAATATGTTGGTCACGCGCCGTGAGCACGTGGACTTGGAGAAGTTGCAATGACAGCAGGGCACATGGCGCCCAATGCGGCATCTCGACCATCCACCCGCTGGGCGCTGGGTGTGGCGGGTGCAGTGATGTGTGCCATTGGTCTGGTGCTGCTGTTCTTGTTGATGCAAGCCACCAACAATCGCGAGCTGTACGAGCGACATTACGCTTGGCTTTTTGGCTTGAACGTGCTGGTGGCGGCAGTGCTGGCCATGGTGCTGTTGTGGATGGCCGTGCGCTTGGCGGTGCGCTGGAAGCAGCGCAAATTTGGCAGCCGCTTGCTCTTCAAGCTGGCTGCAATTTTTGGCTTGGTCGGAGTGATACCCGGGCTCCTAATTTATGTGGTGTCCTACCAGTTTGTCTCGCGATCCATCGAGAGCTGGTTTGACGTCAAGGTGGAAGGTGCATTGAGTGCTGGGGTCAATTTGGCCAGCGTTACCTTGGACACAGTGGCCAATGACATGGCCAACAACACACGCACAGCCAGCCAGCAGTTGAGCCAGGTGTCAGACGCGGCAGCAGGGGTGGTGCTGGAGCGTATTCGTGAGCAACTGGGTGCGACGGATGTGGTGCTGTGGAACGAGTCTGGCGTGGCGATTGCCAGTGTGGGCAGCTCGATGTTTGAACTATCGCCTGCGCGCCCAAGTAGCCAGCAGTTGCGTAGCTTGCGCTCCGGCTTGAGGCCGGTGGCAAGCATTGAAGGGCTGGATGAACTGGCGGCCTCTGCAAGCCGTGAAGAGGTTGACCGTGTGCATGTCAAGACGCTGGTGCTGGTGAGCAAGCCGAGGCTGGAGCTGCTGGCTGAGCAGCGGTTTTTGCAGGCCTCCATTCCGTTGCCTAGTGCCTTGGTGGTGAACGCACTGGCGGTGCAGGACGCCAACCGCGAATACCAAGAGCGTGCACTGGCGCGTGAAGGGCTGCAGCGCATGTATATCGGCACGCTGACGCTGAGCTTGTTTTTGGCGGTTTTCGGCGCCGTGCTGTTGGCCGTGCTGCTGGGAAATCAGTTGGCGCGTCCCTTGCTGGTCTTGGCGCAGGGTGTGCGTGATGTGGCACGCGGCGACTTGACGCCCAAAATAGCATTACAGACCCAGGATGAACTCGGCGGGCTGACACGTTCCTTTGCCTTGATGACGCAGCAACTGCTGGATGCGCGCACAGCCGTGGACAAGAGCATGGGTGAGGTCAAAGCAGCACGCACCAATTTACAAACCATTTTGGATAACCTGACGGCAGGGGTGTTGGTGCTTGATGACCAGTGGCATGTGCTGTCGATTAACCCTGGTGCTACACGTATTTTGCGCACGCCCATGGCCGTCTATATCGGGCGTAGGCTGGAAGAGGTGCCTGGGCTGTCTGCGTTGGCCAGCATGGTGGAAGAGCAGTTTGGTATTTTCTTGGGCGACCATGGCGCGGATGCAGGCAGAGATCGCTGGCAGCAAGTGCTAGAACTTGCCTTGGATCATGCAGCACCTGAGGCCGATGGTGAAGTGCACCAAGACAAAACTACGCTGGTTATACGTGGTGCAGAGCTGCCCCAAGCGCGCCGCCTCATTGTGTTTGACGATATCTCGGAGATTGTCTCTGCGCAGCGCTCGCAAGCGTGGGCGGAGGTGGCGCGGCGCGTGGCCCATGAAATCAAAAATCCGTTGACCCCGATTCAACTGTCGGCGGAGCGTTTGGCCATCAAGTTGACTGATAAGCTCGAGCCAACGGAGCAAGCATTGTTGGCCAGATCCGTGAAAACCATCGTGGATCAAGTAGGCGCGATGCTGAGGCTGGTGAATGAGTTTCGTGATTACGCACGTTTACCAGCGGCAGATTTGAAGCCGCTGGATTTAAATGCGCTGGTGAGTGATTTGATGCAGCTTTATGGCGAAGAAACTGCACCAGTTCCTGTGCGTGCCAAGTTGGATCCTCATGCACCATGGATCGCGGGAGATGCGCAGCAGTTGCGCCAAGTCATTCATAACTTGGTGCAAAACGCGCAAGATGCGACACTGCAGCATGCTGAGTCTTTGGGGGTAAAGCCCCAAGCGGTGGAAATTGCTATCCAGTGGGTAGAAAGTTCAAGGCGCGTACGGCTTAGCATCAGCGACAGTGGCATTGGTTTTGCTCCGCATATCTTGCAACGTGCGTTTGAACCGTACGTGACAACCAAGGTAGGAGGAACGGGCTTGGGCCTGGCGGTGGTCAAGAAAATTGCAGATGAGCACGGCGCTCGCATTGATTTGGCCAACCGTATGGATAACGGCATGGTGCAAGGCGCACAAGTGTCGCTATCATTTGTTCCTGTAAGCACCGAGGCACCGTGAGGGGCGGTGAACCTAAAACCTGTAGTACATAGGCTTTTCGAAACTCATGGCAAACATACTGGTGGTGGATGATGAATTGGGCATTCGAGATCTCTTGTCGGAGATCTTGAATGATGAGGGGCACAGCGTAGAGATGGCAGCGAATGCCACCCAGGCGCGGGCTGCACGTAACGGTGGTACGTTTGATCTGGTGCTGCTGGACATTTGGATGCCAGACACTGATGGTGTGTCGCTGCTCAAAGAATGGGCTGCATCCGGGCAATTGACCATGCCTGTCATCATGATGAGCGGACATGCCACCATTGATACTGCAGTGGAGGCCACACGCATTGGTGCGCTGTCCTTCCTTGAAAAACCAATCACCATGCAAAAACTGCTGAAAGCAGTGGAGCAAGGGCTGGCAAAAAATGCCAATACACCAGCAGCAAAGCCAGCGCCTGCTGTGGGATTGACCATGCCCAATGCTGTCCATGCGAGCGACATGACGCATGGCGGTGGCGAACTGAATTTGCGCCCAGTATCTGGTCTGCGTAGCGTGGCCGACAACATGCCCAGTGCCAACCAAGATTTCGATCTGGATCGCCCCTTGCGTGAAGCGCGCGATGGTTTTGAAAAGGCCTATTTCGAGTTCCATTTGGCGCGCGAAGGCGGATCCATGACTCGTGTAGCGGAGAAAACTGGCTTGGAACGCACCCACCTGTATCGCAAGCTGCGCCAGCTGGGGGTGGATCTGGGGCGCAGTCGTCGTGGTTGAGTACACCAGAGAAATTTGTTTTTTATTTAAAAGCCTAAAAAACTGGCATACAATTGCGGCTTGTTTGCAGCAATTGGCTCAAAGTCAGTGCAGCAAGGCCCGGTAGCTCAGTTGGTAGAGCAGCGGATTGAAAATCCGCGTGTCGGCGGTTCGATCCCGTCCCAGGCCACCAAATTCAAAGCCCTAGATCAGCAATGGTCTAGGGCTTTTTGCATGGTCTCTGCACTATGTCGTGGGACGTAAAGTTACGGTAAATACATACCTACGCCGTTGGAATGCGCTAGGCAGCAAAAGCGTTGCACCTTAAAATAAGAATAATTATCATTTATAACATTCTTGGGAGCGCGCAGCTGTGCGAATCAACCTGAATTCCAGCATGCCTTGCACAGGCGGTTGCTGGTTTTTTTGTGCCTGTGCCTGGGGAGCAGGGCAATAAGTGCGGAGCAAAAACCTGTCAAAGCATCGTTGCCGGCGCGTTATCGTGGGGCTGTCGCTGCACGCACTGCAGTGACAGTCATTGGTGCTTACTTGCTCAGTTCCTGCTTTGCGGCGGGGTATGGCTTGGTGTGCACACATTGGCTGCAGATGCCGAGGGCAGATGCGGTCACGCTCTCCACGATGTTGTCCTTCATCGTTTTTGCGGTGGCTGTGCTGTGGGGCTTTGCTTGCCGTAGTGGGTGGCGGACGTGCTGGGGCTTGGGATTGCCCACAGCGGTTATGGCTGTGCTGGTCTGGGCGTTGTCTGGGGGGCAGGCATGAGAGTCGACGGAAAACCCGAGGGCTTGCGCCAGTCGATGGCATGGCTGCACACATGGAGCGGGCTGCTGCTGGGGTGGCTGCTGTATGCCGTGTTCTTTACAGGCACGCTGAGCTTTTTTGTGGATGAGGTGAATGACTGGATGCGTCCGGAGCTGCATGCCTCCGTCCCGCGCACAGATACTGCAGAAAAAGCCTTGGCCGCCATGCAGTGGCTGGCGCCTGATGCGAGCAGCTGGCAGATTCAACTGCCTGATGCGCGCCATACGGCGGTCGAAGTCATGTGGCGACCAGAAGGTGCACCGCAAGGGCGCGAGGGCATGCGCCGTGCTTATCTGGATGCCAGCACGGGAGCGGTGATTCCGGTGCGCGAGACACGCGGTGGCAGCTTTTTGTACCGCTTTCATTTTGAGCTGTATGCCATGCCCCGAATCTGGGGGCGCTGGATTGTGGGCATTGCCACCATGGTGATGCTCATTGCCATCATCAGTGGTGTCATTACGCACAAGAAGATTTTTAAAGACTTCTTCACTTTCCGTCCTCGCAAGGGGCAGCGCTCTTGGCTGGATGCACACAATGCCTTGGCGGTATTGGCCTTGCCGTTCCACTTGGTGATTACGTTCAGCGGCTTGCTGCTGCTCATGACCATGTTGATGCCGTGGGGCGCATATGCCGTGTATGACGGAGAGCCGCAGCGCTTCAACGCCGAGCGCCGGGGCATGCAGATGGCGGCAGCACCCCAGGCGGGTACCCGCAGCCATGCGCAGCACAAACGGGCCGCTCAGCAAGAGGCGCAAGCAGGTGGCACGCATGCCCTGGCGCCGATTGCACCGATGCTGCAGATGGCGCAGCAGCAATGGCAGGGGCATACGGTGGGCAGCATTGCGGTGCAAAAGCCCCATACGGCCCACACCACGGTGGAGTTGCGCGCGTCCGGCACCCGCAGCTTGTTGCAGGGCCGGGGCGCAGGCCAGCGCCTGGTGTTTGACGGCATCAGCGGCGCGCTGAAAGATGCGCCAGCCGTGCGCCCACCTTCCGCGACCATGGCCGTGATGAACAGCATGGTGAGCGTGCATCTGGGGCGCTTTGCAGACCCCGCAGTGCGCTGGCTGCTGTTTTTGTCGGGGGTGGTGGGCACTGGTATGGCAGCAACCGGCATGGTGCTGTGGGTAGTCAAGCGCCAGCCCGAGCGGCGCAAACTGGGGCACACGCCCTTGGGCCATCGGGTGGTGGAGGTGTTGAATGTGGCGGCAATCAGCGGCCTGTCGGTTGCCGTGGCCGGGTACTTCTGGGCGAACCGCCTGGTGCCAGCGGATGCACTGGTGCGCAGCAGCGTAGAAATTCGGGTGTTCTTTGGGGTGTGGCTGGCGTACTTGCTGCACGCGGCGTGGCGCAGGCATGCGCCCGCGTGGCAAGAGCAGCTGGCGCTGGCAGCCGTGGCTTTCATGGCGCTGCC
>JAFAGF010000274.1 GCA_023422975.1 Pseudomonadota bacterium | reverse complement strand
ACATCCTGTGCATGGGCACCTTCTTCGGCCAGCTTTTGCTGTACTTCGGCGTGGTCGTCGGCATGTACCTCCAGGCCCTCCTGCAAATCGGCATTGGCCGGGTGGTATTGCAGCTCCAGCAGCACGGGGAAATGGTCAGAACCAATGGACGGCAGGCGGGCGACGGTGACCACTTGAAAGTGGTCGCTGTGAAAAAAGTGATCCAGCGGCCAGCGGGCAAAGAAATAGTGCGCATGAAAGCTGTTGAACATGCCACGGCCCACACGCGGGTCGAGCAGGCGGCTGATTTTGCGGAACATGCGCGTGGTGGGCGACCACGCCACGTCGTTCAAATCTCCGGTGACGATGACCGGGCCTTTTTCTGCCTGCAAACTTTGGGCCACCAGGAGCAGCTCCACATCACGTTCGGTGGAGGCTTCATTTTCCGTGGGGCTGGGCGGAGCCGGGTGCAAGAAGTGCATGCGCACCACCAGCGATGCATTCACGTGCACGCTGGCATGAATGCTGGGGACATCGGGCTCTACCAGATAGCTGATGGCGGTATCGCTCAGGGGCAGACGGGAATACACATGCATGCCGTACAGGTTGTCCAGAGGGCAGGCAATGCGGTAGGGGTAGGCAGGCTCCAGCGGTTGCAGTTGCTGCTGCCACCACGCATCGGTCTCGAGAGTGACCAGTACGTCAGGGCGGTGCTGGCGTACCAGATCGATCAAACCCTGTGCGTTGCGGTTGGGGGTGAGCACATTGCAAGCCATGACCCGCAGGCGAGGGTCTGAGGTGCCAGTGCTGGCGGTCATGACTTCACGCCGGTGCAAAGGGGTGTACGGCAGAATCCACCATGCTTGGTAGACCAAGGTGAGCAAAAACACCAGCTGCAACCACCATGCCCAATGCCCCGTCAGCGCAGAGCCTGCCGTGATGGCGCTGCCCAGCACAGACAGCAGTGCCAGCTGTAGACGCGGAAAATCCCAGATGCGTACCCACCAAGCCGGATTGCGGAACCACGGCAGGATGGTGACGACGAGCAGGAAAACGGCGAGTACGCACAGGCCCCAGTGCAAAACAATCATGGGCAACACCAAAGACACAAAGCACCGATCCTAAAGAGGTGGGCGGAGGTGGTGCGTCAGCGCTCAGCCATAGTGGGCTTCAGCGCAAGAGAAGCGCAGCGGTGCGATGGCGCATGTGACCGTGGATGGGCCATGGCTCAAGCTGCTGCTGCGTCCATGTTGCCGCTATTTCTTGCCGTACAAATACAAATCATCCGACCAGGTGGCCAGCCAGGTGGGTTTGTAGGCGACAAAGACGGCGCACAGCATGCCGGTGACTACGGCATCTCCCCAGGCCATGAGCCAGCGGGCGATGGTGGAGAGGTCTTCGTTCACGCCGGGCAACTGGTGTCCCAGCGCGGCTGACAGCAGCCCTGCAGCAAACAAGCTCAGAACGGTGCCGACAAAGCCTCGCCCAAAAATATAGACAAACACCTTGGTACCCAGCCAGCGGCGCAGCAGCACGCCCCAAAGCATGGCGAAGGTGGCGGGCACAATGCCGTGCCACACCGTCAGGCGCAGGGCTTCCTCTGCGTTCAAGCCGGGGGAGAGCAGGCAGGCAATCGCCCCCACCGCACACAGCGCAGGCACGGCCAGCGGCCAGCCCAGGCTCATCATCACCAGGCAAGCGCCCGACCATTGCAGCTGCAGCGGCATGTGGTGCAGCGTGGGCAAGGCCCACAGCCATGGCAAGACCACGAGCGTGGCAAACAACGGGGTCCACAGCGGGCTGCTGTCGCCATGGTCTTGCGTCACCAAGGCTTTGCGATTGCGCAGCAATTGCCATGGGCGCAGGGCCAAGGCAGCGATCAGGGCGACGAGAAGGAGGGAAGCATCCAGCATGCGCCGATTGTGCGTGGTGGATGCGGCGCAAAGGCGCCCGCTGGTGCGGGCCACACTTGCGCTAAGTCAAGACAGGCGCATGCGGTGCATGGTCCGGATACGCCGTGCTGGATGGGCTGGGGCTGCGTGGTTGGCGCTTAGGTCTGGCTGGGCGTGCCCAAGCTGCGCAAGATGTCGCGCACCAGTTGGGCGCGGGCCTTGGGGTCGGGCAGCTCGCGCTCAATGCGCAGCTTGTCGTTGCCGGCGAGCTTGATGTGCTTGTTTTTCTGAATCAGGCTGATGATGTTCATCGGCTCAATCGGCGGGTTGGGCTTGAAGGTGATGTTGATCACCCCGGGCGCCGCATCCACCTTTTGCACGCCATAAGGCTCGCACAGCACACGCAAGCGGTGGGTGTCGATCAGCGTTTGGGCCTGCGCGGGCAGCTTGCCAAAGCGGTCCACAATTTCTTCGAGCAGGTTGTCGATCTGGTCGACGGTTTTGGCCGTGGCCAGTTTTTTGTAGAACGACAAGCGCAGGTGCACATCGCCGCAGTAGTCGTTGGGCAGCAGAGCTGGGGCGTGCAGATTGATCTCGGTGGTGGCCGACAGGGGCGAGAGTAAATCGGGCTCTTTGCCGTTTTTGAGGCTGCGCACGGCCTCGGCCAGCATCTCGTTGTAGAGCTGAAAGCCGATTTCCATCATGTTGCCGCTTTGGTTTTCGCCCAGCACCTCGCCGGCGCCGCGAATCTCCAAATCGTGCATGGCCAGGTAAAAGCCGCTGCCCAGCTCTTCCATCTGCTGGATGGCTTCCAGGCGCTGCTGGGCTTGCTTGGTCAGACTTTCCAGATCCGGCACCATCAAATAGGCATAGGCCTGGTGGTGGCTGCGGCCCACACGGCCACGCAGCTGGTGCAGCTGGGCCAGACCAAACTTGTCAGCGCGGCTGATGACGATGGTGTTGGCGCTGGGCACGTCAATACCGGTTTCGATGATGGTGGAGCACAGCAAGATGTTGAAGCGCTGGGCCACAAAGTCACGCATCACCTTTTCCAGCTCACGCTCGGGCATCTGACCGTGGGCCACGGCAATGCGAGCCTCGGGCAAGATCGCTTCCAGCGCCTGGCGGCGGTTTTCAATGGTTTCCACCTCGTTGTGCAGGAAGTAGACCTGACCACCGCGTTTCAATTCGCGCAGCACGGCTTCGCGGATGACGCCTTGGCTTTCCGAGCGCACAAAGGTTTTGATAGCTAGACGTCGTTGTGGGGCAGTCGCAATCACCGATAAATCACGCAAGCCTTCCAGCGCCATGCCCATGGTGCGGGGGATGGGGGTGGCCGTCAGCGTCAGCACATCCACCTCAGCGCGCATGGCCTTCATGGCTTCTTTGTGGCGCACGCCAAAACGGTGTTCTTCGTCAATGATGAGTAGGCCCAGGTCTTTGAACTTGACCGAGCTGGACAGCAGCTTGTGCGTGCCCACCACGATATCGACCGAGCCTTCGCCCAGCCCTTGCAGGGCGGCGTTGACCTCTTTGGTGGTGCGAAAGCGCGAGACTTCTGCAATGCGCACGGGCCACTTGGCAAAGCGATCAACCAGCGTCTGGTAGTGCTGCTCGGCCAGCAAGGTGGTGGGGGCCAAAAACGCCACCTGCTTGCCGCCCATGGCCGCCACAAAGGCGGCGCGCAACGCCACTTCGGTTTTGCCAAAGCCCACGTCACCGCAGACCAAGCGGTCCATGGGCTGGGGGCTGACCATGTCGTGAATCACGGCATGGATGGCGGCTTTTTGGTCGGCCGTTTCTTCAAAGCCAAAGTCGTTGGCGAAGACTTCGTAGTCTTGTGTGCTCAGGCGGAACGCATGGCCTTGGCGTGCGGCGCGGCGCGCGTAGATATTCAGCAACTCGGCCGCGGCATCGCGCACCTGTTCGGCGGCTTTGCGCTTGGCTTTTTCCCACTGGCCGCTGCCCAGGCTGTGCAGCGGTGCGGATTCGGGCGTCACGCCCGTGTAGCGACTGATGTGGTGCAACTGGCTCACGGGCACATACAGCACCGCGTCTTTGGCGTATTCCAGGTGCAAGAATTCTTGCAGGGCGGGTGTGCCGTCTTCGTTCTTTTGGCCCACATCCATGTTGATGAGGCCGTGGTAACGCCCAATACCGTGCTGGCTGTGCACCACGGGGTCGCCTACTTTCAGCTCAGACAGGTCTTTGATCAGCGCATCCACATCGCTGACTTGCTCTTGCTTTTTGCGCCGGCGCGTGGTGCCGGTGGTGGCGAACAGCTCGGTCTCGGTGACGAAGTCAATACCCGCCTCGATCCACGCAAAGCCACGCATCAGGGTGGAGGTGGCAATGCCAATCGGCTCATGCGCCTTGCTCTGGAACTCAAACAGCGAGTCAAACGCGGGCGGGTTGACGCTGGAGGAGCGCAAAAAGTCCAACAAGCTCTCGCGGCGGCCATCGCTTTCTGCCAGCACCAGCACGCGGCGTTTGGCCGACTGGATGTGTTGCTGCAGGCGTTGCAGCGGGTCTTCCGCACCCCGCACCACGGACAAATCTGGCAGCTTCTGGAAGATGGCGCTGTCTTCCACATCTTCCACGCCGGGGCGCAGGGCCAACTGCGCGTACGGTTTGGCGGCACCATAGAACTGGTCGGCGCTCAAAAACAGCGTGTCGGGCGGCAGCGCGGGGCGCTCCGGGTCGCCTTGCACCAAGCGAAAACGCTCTTTGGTGTCTTGCCAAAAGCGATGAAAGGCCGGTTCCAACTCGCCATGCAGCACCAGCGTGGCGTCGTCACCCAAGTAGTCGAAGACGGTGGCGGTTTCGTCAAAAAACAGGGGCAGGTAGTACTCAATGCCGGCGGTGGCGACGCCATTGCCCATGTCCTTGTAGATGCGGCTGCGTGTGGGGTCGCCCTCCAGCAGCTCGCGCCAGCGGTTGCGGAACTTGGCGCGCGCGTCATCGTCCATAGGAAACTCGCGCCCGGGCAGCAGTCGCACTTCTTGGACGGTGTCCAGACTGCGCTGGCTGTCGGGGTCAAACACGCGGATGGAGTCGATCTCATCGTCAAACAAATCCACGCGGAAGGGCACTTCGGAGCCCATCGGGAACAGGTCGATCAGCCCGCCACGCACGGCGTATTCACCGTGGCTGACCACTTGCGACACGTGCTGGTAGCCCGCCAGCGTGAGTTGGGCTTTGAGCTTGGCCTCGTCCAGTTTCTGGCCCTGCTTGAACGCAAAGGTGTAGCCCGCCAAGAAGGCGGGCGGCGCCAGCCGGTACAGGGCCGTGGTGGCGGGCACCAGCACCACATCGGCACCGTGGGCGTGGTCGCGCTGGCGAATGCGCCACAAGGTGGCCAAGCGCTCGCTGATCAGGTCTTGGTGGGGCGAGAAGGTGTCGTACGGCAGGGTTTCCCAGTCCGGGAACAGGGCGCAGCGCAGCTGGGGCGCAAAAAACGCCATTTCATCGATCAGGCGCTGGGCATCGCTGGCGTCAGCTGTGACGATGGCGGTGATGCGGCCTGCATCTTTCTCACGCTTGGCCAGCCTGGCCAGCAGCAACGCATCGGCGCTTCCAACGGGGGTGGGCAAGGAAAAACGTTTACCGGGCGTGAGTTTGGGCAAATCCATGGGGCCAGAAATCCTGATGCGGCAGGCGCAATGCCTGCAAAAAGCGCGAAGTGTGTGGCACGTTGTCTGCCGAGTGGCAGGCAGCGGGTGCGCGGTCTTCCAGAATGGTGCGAGAGAACGGGCGCGCATTTCGGGGCTGTGCGGGAAATGTGGCACGCAGTCGCAACGGACAAGCTGGCGATTTTAGAATGCTGCGCATGACAGACTTGTTTGCTGCCGCGAAAGCGCCTGGTTCTCCACAGGGTCGTTGCTGGGGGCTGATTCCCTGTGCCGGTGTGGGCGCGCGCGCCATCCCGCCCGGCGCACCCACGCCCGACCTGCCCAAACAGTACCACCCTGTAGCAGGGCAGCCGCTGGTGTTGCACACCTTGGCCGCCTTTGCGGGCGTGCAGCGCTTGGCGGGCACGCTGGTGGCGGTGGCGCCCCACGATCAGTTTTTGGATGCCTACGCCAGCCCCACATGGTTTCATGTGCCTTGTGGGGGTGCCAGCCGTGCTGAAACGGTGATCGGCGGCTTGAAAACCTTGCTGGCCCGCGGTGCGGCGCAGCACGACTGGGTGCTGGTGCACGATGCAGCGCGCTGCCTGGTCACTGCTACGCAGATCAATCAGCTGATTGACCAGTGTGAAGGCGACAGCGTGGGCGGTTTGCTGGCGCACAAGTTGCCGGACACCCTGAAAACTGCTGTCACTGGCCCCAGCGGGGTGCGTGTGGCGGCTACGGTAGACCGCAGTGACAAATGGCTGGCGCAAACGCCGCAGATGTTCCGCTTGGGGGTGCTGTTGGATGCGCTGAACCGCATGGGTGCAGCCGCCACGGACGAAGCCAGCGCCATGGAGGCCATGGGCCACCGGCCCAAACTGGTACCCGGCGGGGCGCAAAACTTTAAAGTGACGTACCCAGATGACTTTGCCCTGGCCGAAGCGGTGCTGACCCAGCGCGGTGACAGTGCCACGCTGGAGCGCTTCAAGGGCAAGCGCTCCAACCCTACACCCACGGGCAATCCATTTTTCTGACGGTGTTTTGAATTAATAACCAAATTGGCCGCTAGCCCGTAAGGGATCAGCGTGAATAGCTATGAATTTTCGTATTGGTGAAGGCTGGGATACTCATGCGCTGGTGGAAGGGCGCAAGCTGATCATTGGCGGCGTAGAGATTCCCCACGACAAGGGCTTGCTGGGTCACTCCGATGCCGATGTGCTGCTGCACGCCATCACCGACGCCATTTTGGGTGCGGCCGGGTTGGGTGATATTGGCCGCCATTTCCCCGACACGGCCGTGGAGTTCAAGGGCGCAGATTCTTTTGTGCTGCTGCAAGAAGCCACCCGCCGCGTGCGCGAGAAGGGCTGGGAGATTGGCAACATTGACAGCACCGTGATTGCCCAAAAGCCCAAGTTGGCGCCTCATATTCCAGCCATGCAACAGCGTATTGCCGATGCGCTGAGTGTGGCCGCAGACCAAGTGAATGTGAAAGCCAAAACGGCCGAAAAAATGGGCCCGGTGGGCGAGTTGCTGGCCATGGAAGCCAATGCTGCGGCGCTGATTTACAAGCCGGTGGTGTAAATCAGAAACAGGAGCTTTTGGCGCTTGCTGGATAAGCGTTAGAGGTGTTTTTGATGCATAAGCTATAAAGCCCTGAGATGGTTGGTCTCAGGGCTTTTTTATTCCAACAAGGTTTGAGCCGTGTTGGAGCTTTCCGCTGTTTACGTTGTTGCCTCGGGTGGAAGCTGTCGTTTGACCTGGGGACGTTGCAAGCGGTGCTTGGGGTCTTGCCCATCGGGCACTTCCGTCACGCGCTTGAGCTGGATGTTGGAGGCCAGTCCCCCCGCATTCGCGTTGGTGATGGAGAAGATGCCGCCCATGCGCTGCACGGTCTTGTCCACGATCGACAAGCCCAAACCGGCACCCGCTGCGGCGGTGCGGGCCGAGTCCCCGCGGAAAAAGGGCTGAATCAGCTGCGGCAACTGCTCGGGAGGCACACCGGGGCCGTGGTCGCGCAGGCGCATCAGCACCCAGTTTTCACGGGTTTTGATGGTAATGTCGACATAGGCCGTGTCGGTATCCACGGTTTTGCCATAACGGCGTGCGTTTTCCAGCAAGTTGGAGATCACGCGGGCCAGCTCCACCTCATCGGCCATCACATAAATATCGTCCGGAATAGACATAGTGATTTGCAGTTCGCGGTGGTTTTGCACGGCGTACACGCAGGAGGCGACGACGGCATGCAGGTTCACCACGGTGAGCGTGACATGGTCGGGGCGTGCGTAGTCAAGGAATTTGTCGATGGTGGCATCCAACTGCACGATGTCGGCCACCATGTGGCCGCGTGCCACGTCGTCTTGCACGCTCATCTCGGTTTCCAGTCGCAGGCGTGCCAGAGGCGTGCGCAGGTCGTGGGAGATACCGGCCAGCATGACGGCGCGCTCCTGCTCCAGCTTGGCCAGTTTCTGCGCCATGCGGTTGAAGCCGATGTTCACCTCACGGATTTCGCTGGTGACAGCTTCTTCGTCCAGTTGGCTGGCGGCAAAGTCGCCATCGCGCACGCGGTTGGCGGCGTAACTCAGTTGCTTGAGGGGACGGTTGATCAGGCGAGCGATGACGGCGGCACCGGCCAGCGACAGCAAGCCTGCGGTGCTGAGCCAAATCAGCCACGTGCGCCCGCTGGCCGTAACGTAGCGCGACTGGTCCAGCAGCAGCCAGTTGGGGTCTTCATCGATGGTGAAGCTCACCCACAGGCCTTCATCGCCGTTGACTTTGCGCGCCAGGATGGTGTCTGGCCCCAGGCGCGAAGTCAGCAGCTCTTCCAGGCGCAGATTGAGTTCGGTGGGCGGCAGCACCTCAAAGGTGTCGCTGGGCTCACGTGGTTGAATGCGCACCCCTTCCTGATCGGCCATGGTTTTGATCAGCGACACGCGGGCAATCGCGTCCGAGTGCTGCAGTGCCGCGCGGCTGAGGTTGACTAGGGAGGCGATTTGCTGCGCGGTTTGCAGGGTGCGCGGGTCAAACTCCAGCGCTCTGAGGGTCTGCAACCACGCCAAAATGCTGCCCAGCAGCAGCAGTGCCAGCAGAAAAAAGGTGCGCCAAAAAAGATTCAGGCCCACGCGCGAGCGTGCGCCTGTGTCGTCAGGGGCGCTGGAGGCTTTGTGGCCCCCAGCAAACAGGGAAGGGCGTGACATGAAAAAACGGCGCGCAAGGCGCCTTTGCCTTAGACAGAAGGAAGCGTGGGCTGCTTAATTGGTGCCATCGGGTACGAACACGTAGCCCACACCCCAGACGGTTTGAATATAACGGGGTGCTGCGGCGTCTTCTTCAATCAGTTTGCGCAGGCGCGAGACCTGTACGTCCAGGCTGCGGTCAAAGGGCTCAAACTCACGGCCACGTGCCAGCAAGGCCAGTTTTTCGCGCGACAGCGGCTGGCGGGGGTGGCGCACCAAGGCTTTGAGCATGGCGAACTCACCGGTTGTCAGTGGCAGCTCTTCGCCGCTCTTTTGCAGCACACGGGTGCCCAGATCGAAGGTGAAAGGGCCAAAGGTGACCGTTTCGTTGTCGCCCGAAGGTGCGCCGGGGGCTTCCACAGGTGGGCGACGGCGCAGCACAGCGTGGATGCGTGCCAGCAGCTCACGGGGGTTGAAGGGCTTGCCCAGATAGTCGTCGGCGCCGACTTCCAGACCCACGATGCGGTCTACGTCTTCGCCTTTGGCGGTGAGCATGATGATGGGCGTGCGGTCATTGGCAGAGCGCAGGCGGCGGCAGATGGACAGGCCATCTTCACCGGGCATCATCAAATCCAGCACGATGAGATCGACGGTTTCGCGCAGCAAGATGCGGTTGAGCGCCTTGCCATCCT
>JAFAGF010000253.1 GCA_023422975.1 Pseudomonadota bacterium | reverse complement strand
GTCACGCCCAAGGAGCACCTGGGCCTGCCCGACCGTGACGACGTCAAGCAAGGCATCATCGCGTACAAGATTGCCGCCCACGCGGCTGACGTGGCCAAGGGCCACCCCGGCGCACGCTCACGCGACGATGCACTGAGCCAGGCGCGCTTTGACTTCCGCTGGCAAGACCAGTTCAACCTGGGGCTGGACCCAGATACCGCGCAGGCTTACCACGACGAAACCCTGCCCAAGGACAGCGCCAAGGTGGCCCACTTCTGTAGCATGTGCGGCCCCAAGTTCTGCTCCATGAAGATCACCAAGGAAGTGCGCGAATTCGCTGCTGCCAAGGGCATCTCTGAAGAGCAGAGCCTTGCGGTGGGCATGCAGGCCAAGGCAGCGGAGTTCAACCAAGCGGGTGGGGATTTCTACATTCCTATCGCCCCGGTTTCCAGCGATACCACTGCGCGGTGATTTTGTATAAAAAGTGGCTCTAACGCTTAGTTATCAAGCGCTGTTAGCTATGAAAACTAAGTAATCAAAAAAAAGGCGCAGGTGATTCCTGCGCCTTTTTTGTGGAAGCTGAAGCAGCGCTGCTTCAGTTCCCGTGGGCTACTTGTTTGCAGCCTAAGGTGTGTGGCTTACTTCCAGTACTGGCACTTGCTTTCTTCCTTGGTAGTCCACACTTCGGCGGCAGGCAGCTTTTTGATGATCTTGTAGTAGTCCCAAGTGCCCTTGGATTCGGCGGGAGACTTCACTTCCATCAGGTACATATCGTGGGCATAGCGGCCGTCGGGGCGGATCATGCCTTCACCGAAGAAGTCCTTGATGGGTTTGGATTTCCACTCGGCCATCACCTTGTCGGCCTCCAGCGTGCCGGCGCGCTGCACGGCCTGCAACCAGGTCATGGTGGCGGAGTAGTCGGCGGCCTGGATTTCGCTGGGGCGGCGCTTGGTTTTGGCCATGAACTTGTCGGCAAAGGCACGGCTTTCGGCATTCATGTCCCAGTACCAAGGGGCGGTGAATTGCATGCCCTCGGTGTTTTTCACGCCCAGACTGTGGATATCGCTGAAGAAGACCAGCAGGCCGGCCAGCTTCATGTTGCTGGTGATGCCGAACTCCTTGGCGGCCTTGATGGAGTTGACGGTGTCACCGCCCGCATTGGCTAGGCCCAGAATCTGTGCCTTGCTGTTTTGTGCTTGCAGCATGAAGCTGGAGAAATCGCTGGCGTTCAGCGGAGTCTTGACGGCACCGAGCACCTTGCCGCCGTTGGCGTTCACGATCTTGCTGGTGTCGGCTTCCAGCGCATGGCCGAAGGCGTAGTCGGCAGTTAGGAAGAACCAACTCTTGCCACCGGCCTCCACCACGGCCTTGCCCGTGCCCTTGGCCAGGGCCACGGTGTCGAAGGCGTAGTGCACGGTGTAGGGGCTGCATTGCTCGTTGGTCAGTGCGGAGCTGCCCGCGCCGTTGTCCACAAAAATGCGTTTTTTCTCTTGGGCCACCTTGGCCATGGCCAGGGCGGTGGCGCTGTTGGTGCCGCCAAAGACCAGGCTGATGTCTTGCTGATCAATCCATTCGCGGGCCTTGCTGGCGGCAATATCGGCCTTGTTCTGGTGGTCGGCCGTCATCAGCTCAATGGGCTTGCCCAGCACCTTGCCGCCAAAATCATCAATCGCCATCTGGATGGCGGTGGCGCCGTGTTTGCCTTCTACGTCGGCATACAGGCTCGACATGTCAGTGATAAAACCGATTTTGACTTTGTCCGGCTCTTTGAACTGGGCGTGGGCGACGCTGCTGAGCAGGCCCAAAGTGCACAAAGTGGCTGACAAAGGCCAAAGACTCCAACGCTGCATGCCAATCTCCTTGAGTAGGGGGAAGGCATACAGCGTGCGCCTGCAACGCGCATGTGGCTACTAGGAGCATCCCATTGAGGGATTGCGCGCAAAGTGCAGGTTTGCCCGCTGTGCGCAGGCCAGCAACTGTGGCTGAGCGGTTGCTGCCGCAACCTGTAATCAGGGTGCGCTGGTGTTCACCACCTCTGGGGTGGCGGCGGTCAGTGGCACCATGACGGGCAAGGCAATTGCGGGAACACCACCGCTGCGGGCGGCAGCCACTTCCTGGCCCAGATCATGCACGGCGGTGGCGTAGTAGCTGGACCAGTTGTAGCGGGTGATGGTGTAGAAGTTTTGTGTGCCTACGATGTAGCTGGGCGGTGCATCACCGTTTTTGAGCTCAATCAGGGCCAGCAGGCCATCGTGCTGCATGCCATCTTCAGGTACCACGCCCAAGCTGGCCATTTGGGCCGGGGTAAAGGTGGGCAGGATATCGGGGGCCAGCAGTGCAGGCAGGTTCAGACTGTCGGTATTGAACAGCGCGGGGTACCACACGGGCTGGCCTGTGACCCAGCCGTGCGCTTTGAAGTAGTTGGCCACGGAGCCAATGGCATCGACCTGGCTGTGGAACAGGTCAATGCGACCATCGCCATCAAAATCCACCGCCCAGTTGGCCCAGCTGCTGGGCATGAACTGTCCCAGCCCCATGGCGCCGGCATAGCTGCCACGAGGCTCTGTGGTGGGGGTGCCGGCCTGGTGCATCATGAGCAGAAACTGTTCCAGTTCACCGCGAAAGTAGCGCTGGCGTTCGGCAGCGCGTGGGTGGGCCGTCGGAAAGTCGAAAGCCAGCGTTGCCAAACTGTCGAGCACGCGCAAATTGCCCATGTTTTGGCCGTAGATGGTCTCCACGCCAATGATGCCCACGATCATGGCTGCTGGCACACCAAACTGCGCTTCAGCACGGGCCAGTGTGTCGGCGTTGCGCTCCCAAAAACGCACACCTGCCTGGATGCGAATAGGGTCAATAAAACGGCGGCGGTAATCGGCCCAGTCGCGTGCGGTGGTGCGCGTTTTGGGGGCCGGTGTCATCAGTCTGGGCACCTGTGCCAGAAACCGGGCTTGCGCCAATTGCGCTTGTACCCAGCTGAGGTCCAGATCGTGGCGCGTGGCCACCTCTTGCGCCCATTGCTGGGCATCTGCACGCTGCCCATAGGGTGTGGGGGCTGGCGTGGCACGCTTGCTGGCAGCAGATGGAGTTTTTTGAGCCTGTGCAGGAAGGTGGGTGGCAGCAGCCGTAGCCAGGGCCAACAAAAACAAAGGGGAGAACAGGCGTTTCATGGGGTGCAAGGTCTGGGCCAAATCAAAGCGCGGTAGGTGCGTTGCAAAGTGGCCAGAGAGGGTGTCTGGGTGCTTTGCGCAGCATAGCGCCATTGTTCCATCTGTAGCAGCCACTGTTGCAGTTGCCGGGATTCATCCCCCCATTGTGCTTGGGCAGCCTGGGCCAGGCTGCGCGGACCCAGATGGCTGGCATGGGTAATGCCTGCTTGCTCCAGTTTGTGGCGTGCTTGGCCCATCAGGCGCAACCAGGGATCGGTAATGCGTTGCGCGCGCCAGCGTTGAACGGCCAAGCCCGCTAGCACTGCCGCGGCGATGGCGCACAGCCATGCAGCGATGTGGGTGGCTTTCCAGTGCTCGAAACCCAGGGCACGCAGCAGATCGCTTTGGTTGCTGCGCGCATAGTTGAGTACCCAATCATTCCAACGGTGGTTGATGGCCTCCCAGTTGGCGCGCAGCTGGTGCAGCAAGGCGCGGCCGATGACGTTGTCCACGGTGCTTTCCAGCAAAGTGCTGGGCCCTGCCAGACGCTGCAGCTGCTCGGTACGGCTGGGGGCCACGGCAGAGGTGGGGTCAATGCGCATCCAGCCTTCTTGCGGCAGCCACACTTCAGCCCATGCATGGGCATCGCTTTGGCGCACGGTCCACAGGCCATCAACAGGATTGCGCTCGCCCCCTTGGTAGCCTGTGACGATGCGGGCAGGAATGCCTGCGGCGCGCATGAGCACGACAAAGGCCGAGGCAATGTGCTCGCAGAACCCTTGCTGGCGGTCAAACCAGAATTCGTCAGCCGTATGGGCGCTGGTGCTGGCACCGGGTTGCAAGGTGTAGGTGTAGCTGCCGTTGCTCAAATGTGCCAGCGCCGCCTGGATGATGGCGGTGTCGTCCTTGCCGTGCTGCGTGCGCAGCGTGTGCGCCCATGTGGCAGTACGTGGATTCAGGGCTTCGGGCAGTTGAAGGTGCTGGTTGCGCTGGTAGCTGGAGAGTTGCTGTCCATAGGCGTAGTGCAGATAGGCTTTCCCTTGGTAGCGCAAGACTTCGGTGATGGGGCGGGTGGTGAGCCACTGTAGATCGGTGGTGGGGAGCAGGCGCCGCACAGCCGCCTCGGGCTGGGCAATGGTGGCATCCAAGGTCAGCAGCCAGCGTTGCTGGTGTGGCTCCAGCGTGATTTCGTAGTCCGTGGCATTGCCCAGGCCGCTGGCTGGTAAAGGGCTGCCAGCGGCCAGCGTGCTGGGCCATGCGTCAGGGTTGCTGCTCCAGTTGCGGCCATCGAAGTGGCTGAGGACGGGGCCGCGAAAGTACAGCAAGCGCTGCGGGGGCGGCTGCTGGCCGGCGGTGTCAAAGCGCACGCGCAGTGCCACGCTGCGGTTTTGCGCCAGCTCAGCCACTTGACCCACGGTCATGTCGTTGGAAAGCCCGGTGCGGCCTTGATTGGGCTGCGCAGGCAGGCCCCATAGCGGTGCAAAGCGTGGAAAGCTGAGAAACAGCACCAGCATGACGGGGGCGCCCAGCAGGATCAGCAGACCGGAGGTGCGCAGCAACTGGCGCAGGCTGGGGTAGCCTGCGGGCATATGGGCATTGACCAAGGCGGCGAGCAGCCCCCATACCGCCAGCAGCATCGCGGCTGCCATCGGCAGAGATTGGGACTGCAAAAACAGGGTCAGCAGCGTGAAAAAACCCAGAAAGAAAATCACCATGGCATCACGGCGTGCGCGCATCTCCAGGGTTTTAAGCACCAGCAGTAGCACGACCAGTACCACGCCCGCTTCCGGCCCGACGATGGAGCGAAACTGCAGCACCGTGGCCCCCATGGCCAGCGCCAGCAGGGCGGCCAGCAACCATTTGCCGGGCAAGCTCTGGCTTTGGCGCACCATCCACAAGCGCCATGCCAGCATGCACAGCGCCAAGGCACTGGCCCACACCGGTAAATATGCCACCTGGGGCAGCAGCACCAGCGCGACGGTGGCCAGGATCAATAAGGTGTCCCTGGTTTCGCGTGACAGGGTAGTGGCAGTATGGTTCTGCATATTTAATAGCTGCTGGCGTAGATATAGAAAGCGCTAGAAGCACTTTTTGCTAATATTTTCATGCTTTCAAACTGCACAGCCGGTTTACTCATGGAGCGCGCTTTTTCCATCCACTGCCAGGGCAGCCAAGCAGGCGTGTAAATGTGCAGGGCCGCTGCCGGGGGCAATCTGTTGGCCACTGGGTAGCTGCAGGCCCCACTGCCATTGCTGTTCGTGGGCATGCAGCACCCAGGCGGTCAGCCGTGCAATTTGTGCCTCGGGGTCCTGCAGCCCTGTGGCGTGGGCTTGCAGCCACAGCCGGTGGCTGTGCTGGGCATAGCTGTTGCGTACCACCAACTCACCACTGCCAGAAGCCAGTGCCGTGGCCGCTTTTTTCCAGACCACGCTGCGCAGCGTATCTCCGCGTTGGTAGCTGCGCACCCCATCGTAGTCGGTGCTGCCTGCGCTGCGCGGTGGGGCAAGGCCTTGTTCCGCGGTATCTGCAAAATGGACAGGTGGCGGTGGCACTTCAGGGGCGGGGTAGACCAGTACTCTGCCATCGGGTTGCCAATAGCTCCACAGGCGAAACACCCCCAGTGGAAAGCGGCTTTCAATCACCACACGTGGCACGCGGTGCCAGCCGCGCTGGTGGGGCACACTGCCCAGTTCCACGGTGGAGGTGGCATCCGCAGCGACATCGCTATGTACCCATGCCAATTTGCCTTGCGAACGGTTCATGGCCAGTGACACACCGTGCCTGTTGTGACTACCGAGGGTGGCGTGCAGCAAGACCGGAACCGTGGCCCGCTCCCCCTGAAAGACCGGGTGTAACAACCCCAGGTGCAACTCCAAGCCGCGCAGGTTGCGATGCCCCATCCACAAGCTGGCCAGCGCGCTGCCTGCTATTAAGAAAGTGAGTGCGTAGCCCAGGTTGAGCTGAAAGTTGATGCTGGCAACCAGCAGCACCAGCAGTGTGACGGCCAGTACGCAGCCCGCCGAGGAGGGTAGGACGTAGATGTTGCGCTGGCGCAGCAAATGCCGGGCACTGGCCTGCTGGCTGCGTGTAGCCCAGTTGTGCAGGGTTTGCCGCCACTTGCTGCGGGTGGGGAGGTGGCTGTCTGGCATCAGGGAATGGCAATCGCATCCAGCATGGCGCGCACCTGCTCTGGCGTTCCGCGGCCAGCGCGCGCCAACGCGTGCAGGCGGTGGGCCATGGTTTGCACAAAAATGGCCTGTACATCGTCGGGAGCCACATAGTCGCGCCCTGCAATCAAGGCATTGGCTTTGGCGGCGCGCAGCAAGGCGATGCCTGCGCGAGGCGAGAGCCCTTGCACAAACCACTGCCCATTGCGTGTGGCTTCCAGCAAATCCTGGATGTAGTGCAGCAAGGGCTCGGCGGCATGGATCTGGAGCACGGCTTGCTGCAGCTCAAGCAGTTCTTGTGCAGAAATTTGCGCGGCCAGCGCATCGGCATGTTCGCGGTGCCCATGGCTGCGCAGCAACTGCAGCTCGGCATTGCGGTCCGGGTAGCCCAAACTGATGCGCATCAAGAAACGGTCCAATTGGCTTTCTGGCAGCGGGTATGTGCCGAGTTGCTCTTGCGGGTTTTGCGTTGCAATGACGAAAAACGGCTGGGGCAAGGCATGGGTTTTTCCTTCGACCGAGACTTGTTTTTCCTCCATGGCTTCCAGCAAAGCACTTTGGGTTTTGGGGCTGGCGCGGTTGATTTCGTCGGCCAGCAGTACCTGTGTGAAGACCGGACCAGGGTGAAAAACGAAGTTTTCGCTGGAGCGCTCGTAGATGGAGACGCCCGTAAGGTCGCTGGGCATCAGGTCGGAGGTGAACTGCACGCGCGCGAACTTCATTCCAAAGCCGTGTGCCAGTGCATGGGCCAAGGTGGTTTTGCCAACGCCTGGCACGTCTTCAATCAGCAAGTGCCCGCCTGCCAATAGGCAGGCAACGCAGTCTTGTACTTGCTGTTTTTTGCCAACGATCACCGTGTTAAGCTGATCCAAAAGAGACCGGATTTTGTGCAAATTCATGTGCAAAACTTATCCGAAAACAAAGAAGTTAGGGGACAGGAAAGTGGGCAAGACTGGCTATTTTTCTCACCGTTCGTGCCGACAGCATGAAATGGGGCCTGGGCACCCGGAGTGCCCGCAACGCTTAGATGCTATTGAAGACCGCCTGCTCATGACAGGGGTCTTGGATGGATTGGAGCGAATTGATGCACCTCAAGCAGCCTTGAGCGATGTCGAGCTAGCCCATGATCGCATGCATGTGGCGGCGCTGCGCGGGTTGACGGATCGTTTGGTGGAAGAGCAGGCCGCAGGAGGCCCTGAGTACACACAACTGGATACCGACACCTCAATCAATGCGCACACCTTGACGGCGGCCTTGCATGCTGCAGGCGCAGCGGTGGCCGCGACCGATGCGGTGATTGACGGCAGTTTGGAAAATGCGTTTTGTGCGATTCGCCCACCGGGTCACCACGCCACCCGTGAAAAAGCCATGGGCTTTTGCTTTTTCAACAACGTGGCGATTGCCGCGTTGCATGCATTGGACAGGCGCAACCTCAAGCGCGTAGCCATTATTGATTTCGATGTGCACCATGGCAACGGCACTGAAGACATTTTGGCGGGCGATGAGCGCGTGCTGATGGTGAGCTTTTTTCAGCACCCTTTCTATCCTTTCAGTGGCGACAAAGAGCCTGCAGCCAATATGCTCAATATTCCGGTGGCGGCCTATACCAAGGGCATGGATATCCGTGAGCTGGTCGAGATGATGTGGATACCGCGGCTGGAGGCATTCAAGCCGGAAATGATTTTTGTCAGCGCAGGTTTTGATGCGCACCGTGATGACGATATGGGGCAGCTCAACCTCACCGAAAACGACTACATCTGGCTGACCGAGCGCATCAAAGATGTGGCGCGTCGCTTCAGCAAAGGGCGTGTGGTTTCTTGCCTAGAAGGCGGCTACATGATGGGGCCGCTGGCTCGCAGTGTGGAAGCGCATTTGCGCGTTTTGGCGGATATCTAGACCATGAGTGATGTATTGCTGCAAACCCGTGATGCGCGTGGCGTAGTCACCTTGACGCTGAATGATGCCCCGCGTTTTAACGCGTTGGGCAGTGCCATGCTGCATGCCTTGCAAGAAGCATTCGATGCCATTGCACAGGATGACAGTGTGCGCGTAGTGGTGTTGGCGGCCAATGGCAAAGCATTTTGTGCGGGGCACAATTTGAAGGACATGGCAGCGCAGCCTCAGTTGACGTACTACCAGGCTCTGTTTGCACAGTGCTCGCGCATGATGCTCAGCATAGCCAGATTGCCTGTGCCGGTGATTGCACGGGTGCAAGGCATGGCAACGGCGGCGGGCTGCCAACTGGTGGCGCAGTGCGATTTGGCTGTGGCCAGCACCCAGGCCAGTTTTGCTACCAGTGGTATCAACTACGGCTTGTTTTGCGCAACGCCCAGCGTGCCGCTGGTGCGCAATGTGCCATTCAAGCAGGCGATGGAAATGCTGCTGACTGGAGACTTTATGGATGCCCAGACGGCGCAAGCGCAGGGCCTGGTCAACCGTGCGGTACCGGCAGAAGCCCTTGATGCGCAGGTCGAGCAACTGGTGCAAGCGATTGTGCAAAAGCCAGCCACTGCGGTGCGTATGGGCAAGGCTTTGCTGCATCGGCAGCGAGAGTTGGGTCTGGAGGATGCATATGTGCTGGCCGGCGAGACCATGGCCTGCAACATGATGGATGCGGATGCGCAGGAAGGGGCGCAGGCCTTTGTGCAAAAGCGCATCCCGTCGTGGCGCAACTAAGGCAGGTCTGCAAAGTCTTGCTGGCTGACAGACGGTGCACACCGAATTTCTAACAATCGTTGTTGTTGTTCACTGTGCATAGAGGCCATGGATATTTTCGACAAGCTCATTGATGACTTCAACAGCTCCAGCGCTTGGCTGGAGTTTTTTATCGTCTTAGGTGGTTTGCTACTGGCTTATCTCGGTGTGCGCTGGTGGGGCGCAGGCCTGAAAGATAAAGGGCGGGCATCAGCGATCTGGTTTGGCCACCGGCCTTTGAGCGGGGCCATGTTTCCCTTGCTGGCGCTGCTGCTGATCTATACCGCTCAATTGGTTGTCACCCATTACATGCCTGTCTTTTGGCTGCGCGTGGCAGTGTCACTGCTGTTTTCGTTGACCATCATTCGCTTTGTCGCGCGGGTGCTGAGCAAAACATTTCCCCAGTCCACCAGCATGCGTTTGCTGGAACGGGTTTTTTCGTGGGCAGTGTGGGGTGTCGCGGTTTTGCACACTTTGGGTTTGCTGCCGGTGGTGATGGCCGAGCTGGAATCCATTAGCTTGACGGTTGGAAAAACACAAATCAATTTGTTGAATCTGGTAGAGGGTGTACTGTCTGCTGGGTTGATGATGGTGTTTGTGTTGTGGATTGCCAGCCTGTTTGAGCAGCATGTGGTCAACCGCTGGGTCAGTGATTTGTCGATGCGCAAGGTGGGTATGAACATCACCAAGGTGGTGCTCATCACCGTGGGGTTGCTGGTCTCGCTATCGTGGGTGGGGGTGGATTTGACGGCGCTGTCTGTGATGGGAGGCGCCGTGGGCGTCGGCTTGGGCTTTGGGATGCAAAAAATCGCATCCAACTATGTCAGCGGATTTTTGGTGCTGCTAGAGCGGGCATTGCGGATTGGTGACAACGTACGTGTCGATGGTTTTGAAGGCCGCATTACCGATATCAAAACCCGTTTTACGGTAATTCGTGCCAGCAATGGACGCGAGGCCATTGTTCCCAATGAAACCTTGATCACCCAGCGTGTAGAAAACCTGACGCAATCAGATCGGCAGTTTTTGCTGAGCACCACCATTGTTGTCGGCATGGACAGTGATGTGGAGCAGGTCAGTGACATTTTGCTGGCAGCCGCCAGCCAGCAGCCCCGCGTGCTGAACAAGCCCGCCCCCTCCGTGCAGTTGGTGGACTTTGTCGAGCATGGCTTGCAATTCACGCTGAGCTACTACATCAATGATCCCCAAAATGGGCAAGGCAACATACGGTCACAGGTGAATTTGGCTGTGCTGCAAAGTTTGCGAGAGGCAGGGGTGAGCTTGCCAGTGCCCAAGCAAATGGTGCAAGTTTTGCCCAGTGCAGAGCGCTCTGGGTCTGCAACTGCTGCAACGGTATCTGCTGGGATGTCGCCTAGGGAAGACCCCTAGTTTGTGCAAATTGCCTCGCTATCTGTGGCGATGCATGCATAAAATGGAACGATCGTTCTTTTTAGTGCGACTGTCTGTGTAAGGAATGCTGGACGGCATTGCTGCAACGCCGCATAGAATGCTCGGTAGTTTACGTTTACGTCAATTCAAATAATCTGCAATCACACCGATCCAAGGAGCAGCAGCATGAAGGTATTGGTCCCAGTCAAGCGCGTGGTGGACTACAACGTCAAGGTCCGCGTTAAATCTGATGGCACAGGCGTGGACATCGCCAACGTCAAGATGAGCATGAACCCCTTTGACGAAATTGCCGTGGAAGAAGCGGTGCGTC
>JAFAGF010000218.1 GCA_023422975.1 Pseudomonadota bacterium | reverse complement strand
CGACTGGCTCATGCGCTGCAGGGATTGCAGCAACTGGCCAAATTCATCACGGCGCACATCGGCTCCAAAATGCGCGCGCAAATCGCCTGCCGCAATGTGCTCGGCAATCTGGTTGGCCTCTTGCATGGAGCGGCGAATGCTGCCAATCAGTAAATAGGCACCCACAGAAATACCGAGCAGCAAAAACACCATGTTGATGGCAGCCGCGCGCACCACGCCTTGGCGGGCAGCACCCATGTCGGCACGCATTTGTGCGAGGTTCTGGGTCTGCTGCTGCACGTAGTGCTGCAGGGCGCTGGCATACGCATCGGCGGCTTGGCGCAGGCTGCTGCGGGCAGTTTGCAGCTCGGCAGGCGCTGCGCCTGGGGTGGTTTTGCTGCGCTGGGCTTGCTCGGTGAGTGTCAGCATCGTTTGGCGCAGTTGCGCCAGCTGCTGCAGTGCCGCCTGGTCTTGGCTGCCGGTGCTGCTGGCCTGTAACGCTTGCTGCAGCGTTGCAATGGCTTGCTGGGTGGCGCTGATTTGTGCGGACAGCTCGGCGGCTTCCTGTGCATCGCTGCTGGAGAGTGCTGCTTGTGTGCGCACGATGTTGACCTGCGCCAGCGCACTCCATTGCGCGGCGTGATCCAGACGCTGAGAGAGCAGGGTGTCTTGCTCGTTGAACTTTTTCTGGTGGCTGGCGGAGTTGTAGCCTGCGTGGCCCACGATAACGATGGAGCCCAGCACAATGCTGCCAACGCCGAGCCACAGCTTTTTCGTCACGCTGATGTGCTTCATGGCGGTTTGTCGGGTGGAAGAGGGAGAGGCGCTGCGCTCATAAAAAGCACGACCGTGCGAAACCGTAGTTGAAACCAAATGTGAAGTGATTCGTATTGGGGCATACGCGCATTGTTGAACCCCTGCAGATGGCGGGTGAGAGCGTGCTTTCACCGCTTTGGCAAGGTGCTAGATCAAGCTTTGGTGAGCTTGTTGCAGTGGCTGGCAATGTGCAGCGATGTATCGATAATGAAGCGGTTACACCTTGCTGCACGCCTTGGATTTGCCCATGCATTTGCGCTCTTTCGCCTCTTTGCACTTCTGTTTCAAAACCGCTGTGGGTGCCGCTTTGCTGGCGTTTGCGCTGCAACCTGCGGTACATGCGCAGCCCGGGAAAACCATCACCCAGGCCGACTTGCAAGCGCGGCTGCACGAAGCACAGGCCAACCCGGAGCTGGAACAAAAGCTCTACGGACTGGGTAAAAAAGTCGCGGCAGTGTGTGTCAATTGCCACGGAGACCAAAATGGCAAGGCCATTTTGGAGGTGCCTTATCTGGACGGGCAAAACCCGGCGTATCTGGTGGAGCAGATTCGCCAGTTTTCGCAGGGCACGCGCAAAAATGCCTTCATGGAAGGCATTTTGAAAGCCATGAACCGCGATGAAATGGTGGGCATGGTGCTGTTTTACGAGAAAGAAAAGCTCCCCCCTCGCGCCCCCAAGGATGCCGCGCTGCATGCACGCGGCAAAGCGTATTACGAGCGCATTTGCATCAACTGCCACGCGGCAGATGGCCATGGCAATGAGCGTTTGCCACGCATTGCGGGCCAGCATTTTGGTTATGTGGACTTGACGCTCAAACGCTACCGGGACGGCAGCAGCGTGCGCACGGATCCGAACATGGCGTTTGTGACCAAAGGCATGTCAGACCAAGACATTCAAGCCGTGGCCACCTACCTGGAAACCATGCCGTAATGGCCCGCGCGTCGGACGCGGCGCACTCCTTGCCACCAACAAGCCCCTGCATGGCACCTGCCTGCAGGGGCTTGTTGCTGCGAAGGGCCGAAAGTGGCTGCAGACAAGCGCATACTTGGCGGCTATTTGCCCAACCTGATTTGTTGCTCCATGACTTTGGCGACCTCGCCGATTGGCGTTTTTGACAGCGGTATTGGCGGCCTGAGCGTGTTGCAAGCGCTGCGCCGCGAGCTGCCGCATGAACACTTTGTCTACCTTGCAGACAGTGGCCATGCGCCCTATGGCGAGCGCGGCGATGCCTTTGTGCAGGCGCGCACCCACGCGATTGCACAGCATTTGCACGCGCAGCATGGCATCAAGGCGTTGGTGATTGCTTGCAACACGGCCACGGCAGCGGCGGTGGAGTCGCTGCGCGCGGCCATGCCGCAGCTGCCGCTGATTGGAGTGGAGCCGGCCATCAAACCTGCTGCAGCTTCCACCCAGACCCAGCATGTGGGGGTGATAGGAACACGTGGAACGGTGGAAAGCGCTCGTTTTCGCAAACTGCTGAGCGCGCACGGGCAGAGCGTGCAGTTTCATGTGCAAGCCTGTGATGGCTTGGCTGGCGCCATTGAGCGCAGCACCCTGCAGCAGCCAGCTTCTGCGGGTGAAGCATCAGAAATTGAAGCACTTAGCGCCTGCTACATCAGGGCTTTAGGTCAATTTGGCTTGAAAACGGGAGAGATGGATACGCTGGTGCTGGGGTGCACGCACTACATCTTCATCAAAGAGGAACTGCGGGCCTTATTGGGGCCGGAGGTGCAGTTGATTGACACAGGCGCCCCCGTTGCACGCCAGACGCGGCGTTTGCTGGCACAGCAGCACAGCTTGCGGCCAGAGCCTGCGCAGACGCCTGCAGATGCCCTGGCGCAAGCCCACCAAATCCGTTTGATGACGACGGGCGCTCTGGCTTCGCTGCAGGCTGCGGCGCAGCGCTGGTTGCAACTGCCTGCCAGCTGCTGCGCGGCCGTGCAGGTGTAGCAGCGTCTGCCGCTGCAGGTGGCTTGCACCCATTCATAGTCATAGCGGCTCACGCAGACTGCATATGGGGCAGCAGCATATTTTGTGCGTAATCCAGCGGCATTGAGGGTGTGAATCAGGGTTTGCTGGAGGGCGGGACTCAGTCCATTGCCGCCGTTAGCGGGCGATTGGCCACCACTTCTTTCATGACCAGGGTTGAGGTCATGCGGTGCATGCCGGGCAGGGCGGTGAGGCGTTCGTCGTAAAAGCGCTGAAAAGCGGGCAAGTCATGTGCCACCACATGCAGCAGGTAGTCGGGTTCTCCAAACAGGCGCTGGGCTTGCACCACGTTTTCGAGCTGGGCCACGGCCTGTTCAAACTCTGCCACGGCTTTGCTGCCGGTCAGCGTTACAAACACCAGCGCGGCAAATTCCAGCCCCAGTGCCGATGCATCCAGCTGTGCGCGGTAGCCGCGAATGACGCCCGATTCTTCCAACGCCCGCACGCGCCGGTGGCACGGTGAGAGGCTTAAGCCCACCCGCTCTGCCAGTTCGGTGACGGTTAATCGCCCGTCGTTTTCAAGTTCAGCAAGAATTTTTCGATCCAAGGCATTCATGGGGTGAATTTTTCCAAAATCTGGTTTTTTTGGGGAAGTTATAAGGAGCACATTTTCCGCTGATCTTCATATCCTTGCTGCTTTCAAAATCTGGGTGGGTGTGTTGTGTCAGTAACCGCTATGGCCGCGTTCTGGGCCGTTTCTTTGCTTCTGGTGGTGACGCCGGGGGCCGATTGGGCCTATGCCATTTCCGCGGGGCTGCGTGGGCGCTCCAAAGTGGCGCCTGCCGTACTGGGGCTGGCCTTGGGGGCCATGCTGGCTACGTTGGCCGTAGCTGCCGGTGTGGGTGCGCTGGTGGCAGAGCACCCGCTGGTGCTGACTGCCATCACGGTGCTGGGTGCGGCGTATTTGCTGTGGCTGGGCATTGCGATGTTGCGCAGCCCCGGTACAGCCCAAGCCGGGCAAGGGCAGGCGAAGGACACGCCGTGGCACTGGCTGGCCAAAGGCACCTGTGTGAGCGGCCTGAACCCCAAGCAGCTGCTGTTGTTGTTGGCCTTGCTGCCCCAGTTTGTGCAGCAAACCGCGCAGTGGCCGGTGGCGCTGCAAATTGTGGTGCTGGGTGCCCTGCACGCGGCCAGCTGCTGTGTGGTCTACATGGGCGTAGGGCTGGGCTCGCA
>JAFAGF010000308.1 GCA_023422975.1 Pseudomonadota bacterium | reverse complement strand
TGCTGGTGCTGGATGGCGGTGCCTGCGAGGTGGGCATTGAATCGACCATCGTGGACTGCACGCGCGGCGTGCCCGTGCTGCTGCGCCCCGGCGCCATCACGCGCGACGATATCGAACGTGCTTGCGGGCAGC
Source organism: Pseudomonadota bacterium (assembly GCA_023422975.1). Taxonomy (GTDB): domain Bacteria; phylum Pseudomonadota; class Gammaproteobacteria; order Burkholderiales; family Burkholderiaceae_C; genus Comamonas. Next base: position 5,319 of record JAFAGF010000308.1, on the reverse strand, counting down.
GGCCACTCTCTAAAGAAGAGCTTACAGCGCATACCCCACGCGCCTCAGGCACACTTTTGGCCCATTACGCACCCAACGCCAAGGTGCGGCTGATGGATGCCCAACAGTTGCAGGCCGCGCTGGACATGCTGGGTGCCGACGGCAAAAACATTGCCATCTACCACCGCAGCACTTTGGCCTGCGCCTCCACTGCCATGCACCTGCGCCGCATGCCCGCCGATGCGCTGACCACCGCCCGCGAGCTGTTTGGCACGCTGCGCGACTTTGATGCGCTGGGCGCCCAGCTAATCTGGATTGAAACCCCACCCGACACCGCCGACTGGGAAGGCGTGCGCGACCGCCTGCAGCGCGCAGCAGCAGCGGGTTAACAAGCGTTAAAACGTCACACCCGAGACATCCTTTGCTACTTAAGCTTCCTAGATTCCTCAATCCAAAAAACAGATTTAGGAGGGAAGATGAAGCACATTGTGGTTATGGGGTTAGTTGCTGCTGCAGCTCTATCAGCATGCGGGGCGCCTCCTCGCTACGGTTACGTAAAAGAGGGCGCTTCAGCACACACAACACGCTCAGACATGTCTAAGTGTGAATACAACATCAAACTACAAAAAACACCAATTGGTGAACGGGACGGGTTACACAAGCTGTGCATGGAAGGCGAAGGCTATCGCCTCAAGCGAGTGAACTGAGTGGATTAAAAAAAAGAGTACCTGAGGTACTCTTTTTTAATCCTGCGCCACCCAGTCCACCAGCGCATCCATCACCGGGCGCGCAGCACCTGCATTGGGGTGGTTGATCAGGGCCACCAGCACATAGCGCTGGCCGCTGTTGCCATGCACATAGCCTGCCAAGGCATTGGTATCACGCAGCGATCCGGTCTTCAAATGGGCGTTGGCACTGGCTTTGCTGCGGCGCAGCGTGCCATCCATCCCGGAGATCGGCATCGACGCCACAAACTCCGGCATTACCGATGAGCCCCAGGCCGCTTTCAGCATGCGCCCCAACGCCTGTGCGCTGATGCGCGCGTTGCGGCTCAAACCCGCCCCGTTGTCGACCAGCGGCATCTCTGCCGCAGGCCAGCGCAACTGCCACCACTGCGCCAGCGCGGTGCGCCCGGCCTCCAGGCTGCCAACCCCCATGCGCTCTTTGCCCATTGTCAGCAGCACTTGCTGCGTCATCACGTTGTTGCTGTATTTGTTGATATCGCGCACCACTTCCGCCAAGGCGGGGGACTGGTTTTCCCACGCGGGCTTCAGCCCTGCGGGCACTACACCGTCTCGCACGCTGCCCGTCAGTTGCCCGCCCATGCTGCGCCACATGCCTTCCACCGCCTTCAGCGCAAAACTGTTCGGGTCAGGCAAAGCAACGGCCCAGTTTTTATCTCCGCAGCTGGCCGGGTAACGGCCCTGCAGCTGAATGCGCTGGGGGTCGCTCCAGTCGGCTTGCAGCTGGGTGCGCCAATCGCCACATGCTGCGCCTGGGGGCGCCAGCGGCACACTGAGCGGCGCTTGCAGCTGCCCCATGGGCAATTCATAGTGAATGCGCGCAACACCTGCCGCCACATCGGGGATGAAGCCCAGCACCTGCGTTTTGTAGTTGACCAGCAGCGCGTCCGGCCCTGCGTTGTAGGGCTTGAACGGCTCACCATCAAAGGCGGCCGCATCATGGCCTTGCACCTGGAAGGCCGAGCGATCCACCACGATGTCGCCCACAATCACTTTTACGCCCATGCCTTGCAAGCGCCCCAGCATGAGCCACAGGCGCTCGGACACCAGCTTGGGGTCGCCCGCTCCCTTGATATAGACCGTGCCGCGAAAAGCGCCGTTGTCCACCACGCCATCCAGGTACACCGGCGTGCGCCACACATAGGCGGGGCCCAGTTGTTCCAAGGCGGCATAGGTGGTCACCAGCTTCATGACCGATGCAGGGTTCATGGCCTGAGTGGCTTGCCAGGTCAGCCGTGCAGGTTGGCGCCCCTCCACCGGGGCGACATACAGCGACAGGGCATCACGCGCAATCTGGGCACGTGCCAAGGCGGCCTCCACCGGTGCTGGCACCGATTGCGCCAGCACGCTGCCAGCACCCGCCAGCGCAACGCTGGCCACACTCCGGCGCAGGCTGCGCCACATCATGGTTTGGAACATAGCCGCAAAGTGTAGTGGTGGGCCACGCGGTTTTGACAGTGCCCCTGCACGCATCCACGTCACGCGACCGATAATTGAAGGCTTTGGCGCCCTGGCGCGCCGGGCTTACTTTGCAGCGTGCACCATGAATTTGCTTGCTTTTGACACCAGCACCGACACCTTGTTTATCGCCATCCAGCGTGGCGACCAGCTGTGGCAACACCAGGCAGCCGGTGGCGCCAACTCGTCAGCCACTTTGATTCCCGCCATCCAAGCAGGCCTGAAGGCGCTGGACTTGCAGCTCGGCGACCTCAAGGCCATTGTGTTTGGCCGTGGCCCCGGTTCTTTCACGGGCTTGCGCACTTCCTGCGCGATTGCCCAAGGTCTGGCGCTTGGCGCAGACCTGCCCCTGCTGCCGATCGACACCTTGCTGGCCGTCGCCGAAGAAGCCCGTTATCAGCACGGCTGCACCGACGTGATGGCCGTGCTGGATGCGCGCATGTCCGAGGTTTACCACGCCGGTTACCGCTGGGCCGATGGCAGCTGGCACGCCACGCAGGCCCTGGGCCTGTGCGCGCCCGAGGCCGTGTCTGTGCCCGCACACACCGTGGTCGCAGGCAATGCCCGCGCCGCCTATCCAGACCGTCTGGCCCCTGCCGCACAGCACCTGAGCGCCCTGCCCACCGCCACCGCATTGCTCCGTCTGGCACCTGCGCGGATTGCCGACGGTCACTTGATTGGTGCTTCCTACGCGCTGCCGCTGTACATCCGCGATAAGGTGGCCAAAACCACCGCCGAGCGCGAGGCCGAACGCCAAGCTGCCGAGCCACCACTGCCCTCCGCATGATGCCAACCCACTTGCAACCCGCTTCTGCCGCCACCAGCGTCCTGCCGCCCGGTGGCTTGGCTGTGCCGGTGGCACCAGGCCACCGGGTGGTGCCGCTGACAGAAGCCCTGCTGGCTGCCATCTTACCCATTGAGCAAGTGGCCTTCAGCCACCCCTGGAGCCGCGGTAACTTTGCCGATGCCCTGCGCAGCGGCTACAGCGCCCAGGTGCTGATGCAAGGGGAGGATGTGCTGGGCTACTTCATTGCCATGCAGATTCTGGATGAGGTGCACCTGCTGAACATCACGGTGTCTCCCCTGCACCAAAAGCAAGGGCTGGGGCGGGAATTGCTGGACATCCTGGCGCACTGGAGCCGCTACACGGCCAAGGCCCAGTGGCTGTGGCTGGAAGTGCGCGAGAGCAACATCCGTGCACGCCGCATTTATGAACGCTACGGATTTACCCAAGTCGGGGCGCGCAAGAAGTACTATCCGGTGCACCATGGCGAGCGTGAAACCGCCATTTTGATGAGCATGCACCTATGGCCCTGAACCTCGACACCCGCCAACGCGCCATGCTGCAGGAGATGGGCATCACTGTGTGGATGCCCCACCCGCCTGCTGCGCCCTCGCCTGCTGCCCCTGCGCCGCAGCGCGAAGCCGTGGCTGCGGTGGCCGTGCAAGAGGCCCCTGCGGTCACCCCACACCAGACAGCGGTCACCGCGCCGGTGGTGGCAACGCCCCCCACACCAGCACCGGCCTTACCTGCGGTGGCAGCAGCAGTGACGAGCGCGGCAGCCCCTGCGCTGCCTGTGGTTGCCACGCCAGCCAGCCCGCCCAGCGACGAATGGCAGATTGCCCCCGCCGTACAGGCCTTCCCCAGCGCCACAGGCGGCAACGCCCAAGATGCGTGGCTGGTCATTTGGGAAGCCCCCAACCCCAGCGCACCGCTGGAGGGTGACACCGGCAAGCTGCTGCACAACATGCTACGTGCGCTGTGGCTGCACCACAGCCCCCATGTCTGGATTGCCGGCATGCAGCGCCCTGGCCATGAAGCCTTGCCTGTGGCGGGTGTGCCCACCCAGCCTGTGGCATGGAAAAGCCTGTCCCAAGGCTTGGCTGTCCACCTGCAGCAAACCCAACCCGCACGCATTTTGGTGCTGGGCATGCAGGCGGCACGTGCCGTGCTGGGCAGTGAAGAAGCCCTGGGCCGTCTGCGGGCGCAAGTACACCAGGTGCAACAAATTCCTGCGGTGGTCAGCTATGACCCGGCCTACCTGCTGCGCTCCCCCCATGCCAAACCTGCGGCATGGGCCGACTTGTGCCGCGCCCACGCGCTGCGCCCACCCTCCCATTGATGCCCGTGTGCCGGCAGGGACTGCCGCTGCACACTGCGGGCAGCCCCGGCATAATCGCGGGCTTGTCATATTTTCGAGATATCACCGTGGAAACCTACCCTAGTTGGTAGCTTCCATCCACTCTCCCAAGGCCTGATGCGGCACGAGACTGGATTGGAAGCGTGCCCAATCATTCCCCGCTAAAGCCACAACAACATTTGGGAGAGCCGTATGCTCAATATCTTCTCGCTGTCCAACGGCCGCCTGGTTCAGGAAGAAATCGAATCACTGGAAGAGCTGGCGCAGTTCCAGCCGATCTGGGTGGACTTGGAGTCCCCCACCCTCGAAGAAAAGCGCTGGATCAAGCAACACTACGGCCTGTCCATTCCCGATGACGCGATGGACCTGGACATTGAAGAGTCCGCCCGCTTTTACGAAGAAGACAACGGCGAGTTGCACATTCGCAGCGACTTCTTGCTCGACGATGAAGAAGATCCGCGCAGCGTGCGCGTGGCCTATATCCTGAACCAGCACAACACCGAGCTCAAATCCTGCGGCGTGCTGTTTTCCATTCACGAGGAAGACATTCCCGTCTTTCGCCTGCTGCGCCTGCGTGCACGCCGTGCGCCGGGGCTGATTGAAGATGCCAAGGACGTGCTGCTCAAGCTGTTCGATGCCGATGCCGAGTACTCCGCAGACACGCTAGAAGGTATTTACGATGACCTCAAGCACGTCAGCGCCCGCGTGCTGGACGGCAACGTGACCGATGATTACGCACAGGAAGTGCTGGCCGATATTGCCCGCCAGGAAGACTTGAACGGCCGCATCCGCCGCAACATGCTGGACACGCGCCGCGCCGTCAGCTTCATGATGCGCTCCAAGATGCTCAACGCCGAGCAGTTTGAAGACGCGCGCCAGATTCTGCGCGACATTGAGTCGCTGGACAGCCACACGCAGTTCCTGTTCGACAAGATCAACTTCTTGATGGATGCCACCGTGGGTTTCCTGAGCATCAACCAGAACAAGGTCATCAAGAT
>JAFAGF010000306.1 GCA_023422975.1 Pseudomonadota bacterium | reverse complement strand
CGCAACGCGGCCAGCTCGGTGGAAACATCGAAATCTTCGTTCTGGATCAAAACACGTGGGGCATTCATACCCATGATTGTCGCAGCAGGCGATAGCATGCATGCCCACACACGCACGAAAGCCAGCCCCATCGCGGTAGCATTGCCCCCCGCTCGTACTTGCATTCACACATCACAACGTATGGCCACCCAAACCATTGATACCCCCGAGTACATGCTTTACCCCTCGCCACGCAATGAACACCGCGTGGTCTTTGAGCACCAGTGCTTTGTGCCCTACCCCTACGCCATCATTCACCTGCCCGATTTTGACTTTGAAGGCCGCGCCACCTTGTTTTCGGCACGCCGCAAAGCCGATGACAAAAATGGCCAGTTGGTGACGTGTGAGCTGGAAATTGACATCCTGCGCTTTGAGCGCCTGTTTGACCCCGAGTAAGCACCGCTTACCGCACGCCCCCTCATGGACGACACCAGCCAAATCCAGCCCACGGAAAGTTTTGCCCAGCTGTTTCGCAACCGCGCAGGGGTTTTAAAGACACCGATTACCGAGGTCGTTGCACGCTATGAGCTGTGCGAAGACCTGGCCTGCCATTTGGTCGAGCAGGCGCAAACGCTCTACCACAGTGGCAACTCCAGCGAGGCGGGCATTTTGCTGGGCTTTCATGCGGCGCTGTCTGCCGAAGGTGGCCCCGTCACCCCAGCCGAAGCGGGCTGGGTCATCCAGCGCCTGGCAGAGCTGCTGGAGTGGCGTGCACCACAGTTGCCCGCATTGCAGGACCAAGCATAAAAACAGCCTCTAGCGCTTGCCCCTGCTACGCTGCATGCTCTCTAAAAAGCAGGTTCTGCCTGTCAGTCATCGCGCACAGACATGGGCGCCCATGACCGTCCATCCCCAGCCGCTCATCGGGTTACGCTATCCCTTCGAACGATCAGCAAGCGCTGACCGCCCTTGTTTTTACGATGTAAGGAGGCGGTATGAACAAAGACCAAATCACCGGCACGATCAAGGAAACCGTAGGCAAAGTGCAGCAAAAGACCGGCGAGCTGATCGACAGCCCCGAGCAACAGGCCAAGGGCTTGGCCAAACAGGCTGAAGGGCTGGCCCAGCAAAAAGTGGGCGATGTCAAAGAAGCGGCGAAAGATGCCGCTGATGCGGTGAAGAAGCGCATCTGACGCTTCCCTAGGGCCCCATCCCGCACCGGAGCGCTTGCTGCGCTCCTTTTTTTATGGGTATTGACACTGCCACCCCCAACCAATGTCTAGAAAACCCTCGCCGCAGCATGCTTGCTGTGCAGCGCTTCAACGCCTATCGACGCACCCGATTAAGCTACCTACCGATCGGTAGCTTTTTCATTCCATTTCCCCAAACGCTTGTCGATGGCGCTGGGGCGCCCCCCCCATTCTCTCATGCCTTCCTCTTCCATTTCTCTGGGCCTCATCGCAGTTTCGCTCGGCCTGATCACCCTCATCGGCCCTGCGTCGGTCGATATGTACCTGCCTTTTATTCCTGCCATGGCGCAGGAGCTGGGCACCGACTACGCCCCCATGCAGCTGACGCTGGCCGTGTTTTGGTGGCACTTGGCGCTGGCCAGCTCATCTGCGGCCCGCTGATTGATGCCTATGGCCGCCGCCGCCCTTTGCTGACCGCCTTGTTTGTGTTTGCGCTGGCCTCTTTGGGTGCAGCCTACGCCAATACGCTTCCCGTGCTGCTGCTGGCGCGCGCAGTACAAGGCCTGGCCGCCTCCTTGGTGCTGGTGACCGCCATGAGCACGGTGCGCGATGTGACCGAAGGTGCCGACGCCGCCAAACTGTTTGCCATGCTGATGACCATCCAAGGCGTAGGCCCTGTGCTGGCACCTGCGGCAGGCGGTTTGATTGGCAGTGCTTTTGGCTGGCGCGGGGTATTCGTTGCACTGGCGGTGCTGGGCTGTATAGCGGCCATTAACTCGGCCCTTCACCTGCCGGAAACACTGCCGCCTGCCGCGCGCAGCTCTTTGCGCCCGGGGGAGGTGCTGCGCACCTATGCCGCCATCTTGCAAGACCAGCGTTTTGTGCTGGCGGGGCTGACCTTGTCTGCCGCTTTTGTCTTTATCTTTGTCTATGTGGGCGGCGCAGCCTACGTCTATCAGACGCATTACGGCCTGTCGCCGCGTAATTTTGGTTTTGTCTTTGGGGGTACGGGCATTGCCGTGTTCATTGGCGCAGCCGCCACAGCCAAACTGGTCGCGCGCTTTCGTACCGAACAATTGGCCATCGCAGGTGTGACTTGCTTGGCCGTCGGCGCGCTGGTAGGGCTGGTGTCTGCCCTCACGTCCCTTGGCTTGCCCGGCATCATCGCTGGCTTTTTCATTGCCTTGGCGGGTGTGGGCATGGCAGAGGCCGTGCTGATGTCCATGGCCTTGTCGCTGCGCAGCACCGCACTGGGTGCCAGCGCCGCCCTCTTGGGGGCCGTACCTTTGCTGCTGGGTGCAGCCATCACCCCGGTGGCAGCCATTGCCGCCGAACATAGCGCCGCCACCTGGCTGGGTTTGATTTTTGCCGTGGGGGTCATCGCCGTGGCTTTGAGCGTGCGCACCGCCCGCATGATCGTTCAGTCCGGCGTGACGGTGAGCCACGCACACTAACGCACGCTGCAATCCATACATTCACCACGGAGGCCTTGGCTATGAGCGAACACTCCCCCGCCCTGCAGCGCATTTGCACCGCTGCCATTTGCCACTTTGCAGAGCATGGCTACGACGGTGCATCGCTCAGCGCGATTGCCGACTTGGTGGGCATCCGCAAAGCGTCGCTGTACTCCCATGTGGCAGGTAAAGACGCTTTGTTTGTGCTGTGCTTGGAAGAAGCCATGGCCGCTGAAAAAGACTTTGCCACGCAGATGTTCTCAACGCCTGTGGGGGCCGACGGCCCGGGCGCAGCCTACGCCCGGGCGCTGGGGGAGCGCTATGAAAACTCTGCCCACATGCGCTTCATGCTGCGCGCAGCGTTCTTGCCGCCAGAGCAACACCGCGCCCGCATTACCGTGCGGTTTGAAAGCTTGGGGGACTTGGTGCGCCAGCATTACTTGCACCAAATGCATGCGGCCTATGGCCAGCACTTCAGCGCGGCTGAAACCGACCGCTATGCCGATGCCTACCAAGGCATTGTGGAGAGCCTGTGTGTAGAGCTGCAATACGCCGGCCGTGCCCAGATGCAGCGGCGCTACACGGCCATGTGGGGGATCTTGAGCGACTCACTGGCCTTGCACAGCAAGGCAGCAGCCCCCGCCTGCTAAGCGCCGAAGCGGCGCATGTCCGCACCCCATAAAAAAAGCCCATCTGCTTGCTGTTGGGCTTTTTTTATGGGGGCGAGACCCATCGGTCAGCGTTGCGGCCTATTCAGCCGCTGGTGCTTGGGCCTGCGCCCAGTCTGCATAGCGGTTCAAGATGCGCTGCACTTGGCCATGCGTCCATGGG
>JAFAGF010000239.1 GCA_023422975.1 Pseudomonadota bacterium | reverse complement strand
TGCCCGGTGGTGCCCGCGCAGGCAGCCCCGCGCGCAGGTGGGTTTAGACGCCGGAGGCATCTGCCCCCTGCTGCAGAGCCTGGGCTTGCTCCACCACGCGTGCGCAATCGTTGATATGGCGCTGGCCCAAATAGCGCAAAGCGCCATAGCCAACCGCTGCCGCAATGGCTTGCCCGGCAAAGGGGATGAATTTGGCAAACTGCTTGGCCCCCATGCGGGCACCTACGGTGCGTGCAACGCGCAAAATCATCTGGCGGGTGAGCAGCTTGCCAATAAAGACCGAGCCCACCAAAGACACGGCTTTTTGCACCTGATCGCGCACGGTGGGATCCAGTGCATCAATTTGCTCGGGGGCCAGACCGAATTCGGCGCTGATGTCGGGCAGCAGCTTGGACAAAATGGCTGCATCGACGGCCCAGTCCAGTCCCGGAACAGGCACTGCGCTGGCTGCACCCGCCCACAGGGCGCGCTGGTGCAATTTGGCACGGCTGCGTTCGATGGCTTGCTGCAAAGCGGCGGGGGTGCGGGGCATATGCCCCAGGTCAAAGTTATGCGGCGCGGCTTGCGAGGTCATAGGCAGTCAGATGCGTGGCGAGCGAATGGGCGTAGGGCAAGGGTCTTGGACTTACTTGGTTTTGCTGCGAATCAGGTTGTAGAGGAACAGCACCACGATGGCACCGATGATGGATGCAATCCATCCAGCGCTGCTGCCGGGCGGGTACAAACCCATGGCCTGACCGGCGTAGCTGGCCAAGAACGAGCCCACAATGCCCAGCACAATGGTCATGATCCAGCCCATGTCGTCATCACCGGGCTTGAGCGCCCGTGCAATCAAGCCCACGATCAAGCCGACCAGCAAGGTTCCGAGTAATGCCATCATCTGTGTTGCTCCAAAAATGAGAATGAAGCCACTCTAGACAGATCGCCGCTGACCGTGCGTCGGACAGAGGCTTTTGTGTGTGCTGATGAAAGTCCGATCAGGCCGCGCAGTGCCAAGCGGCGCTGCTGGCATCGTTGCCAGCGCTGCCATGCACCGGTTGCTGGGTGTGCCGCATGAACTGGTAAAGCAACTGGGCGGCATCCGGGGTGTCGGTACAGCGCAGATGGCTGCTGGCGCCGTGCTTGGCCAAGTCCTGCTCCACGTGGTCGATATAGCCTTGCATGGCTGCTTGGCTGAATTCGGGGTGAAACTGTACGCCCCAGACGTTGTGGCGCCATCGGAAGGCCTGGTGGGGTTCGTGTGAATTACCCGCCAAGACACAAGCGCCCTCGGGCAGGCGGCGCACACTTTGGTAGTGCACCACCTGGGCGTCAAAGCATTGCGGCATGTGCTGCCACAGCGGGTCTTGGGACACATCGGCCTGGATGGAGACGGGGACGGTGCCCAGCTCTAGCCCTGCAGGGTGCATGCTGACGTGGCCGCCAAGCACCTGGGCCAGCAACTGGTGGCCAAAGCAGATACCCAGCACAGGAACGCCTGCCATGCAGATGTGGTACAGCCATTGCTCCAGCGCCTGCATCCACGGGGCGTTGTCGGTCACCATGGCGTGCGAGCCGCTGATGACAACACCCGCGCACTGTTGCGGATCGGGGTAGGCCAGGGGGCCGTGCACGGCGTCGGCGGCGTGCAAAATGGCCAAGGCCGGGCGCTGCGCGGGCAGCACATTAGCAGGGGCCAGTCCGTCGGCAATCCAGTGCTCAAAGTCTCCCAGCGTGTGGGCGATGGGGGCAAACGTGCTTCCAGCTTTGACGATGTACAGCGTGCGCATAGCGGCCTTTGTGCAGGTGAAATCTATGCGTAAAACTAAGCAATTTATGCGCCAGAGCATGGTTTGTTGAAGGGGAAAGGGCGCAACTTGCTGCGCGATGCGCATCGTGGGTAGAGAATGTCGCCCTTGTGGTTTGCGAGGATGCCCCAGGCTGGCAGCCGCGCAAACGCCAGAAATTCAAGAAAAACACGCTATGCAACAACTCACAGAATGGCTCCAGGGCCTCAATGGCCTGGTCTGGGGCGTCCCGATGATCGTACTGATTTTGGGCACTGGTTTTTACCTCCAGCTGCGTTTGGGCTTTATGCCGCTGCGCAATATTGGTTACGGCTTTCGGATGATCTGGAAGAGCCGCTCGGTCGATGCCAAAGAGCACGGTGATATCTCTCCCTATGCGGCGTTGATGACGGCGCTGTCAGCCACGGTGGGTACGGGCAATATTGCGGGTGTGGCCACGGCCATTGCCGTCGGCGGCCCCGGCGCCGTGTTCTGGATGTGGATGACGGCCTTGGTCGGCATGGCCACCAAGTACGCCGAGGTGGTGCTGGCGGTGAAATACCGCGAAAAGAACGCCAAGGGACAGTGGGTGGGCGGCCCCATGTATGCCATCAAAAATGGTCTGGGCGCCAACTGGCGCTGGCTGGCCACGGCATTTGCCATTTTTGGCGGCTTTGCGGGCTTTGGTATTGGTGCCATGGTGCAGGCCAACGGTATCTCGTCGGCCATGCACAGCGCGTTTGGGCTGGAGACTTGGGTGTCAGGCCTGGTGATTGCGGTGCTGACAGCGGCCGTGGTGCTGGGCGGCATCACCCGCATTGGCGCGGTGGCCGAAAAGCTGGTGCCCGCCATGTGCGTGGTCTACGTCTTGTGCGTGCTGTGGGTGCTGGGCACGTTCTACACGGAAATTCCGGCCGCTTTTGCACTGATCGTGCGTGAAGCTTTCAGCCCCACGGCGGCGGTGGGCGGCTTTGCCGGATCGACCGTGCTGATGGCCATCCGCATGGGCGTGGCGCGCGGTATTTTCTCGAACGAAGCGGGCTTGGGGACGGCCGGTATTGCGCAGGCTGCAGGCCAGAGCAAAGACCCAGTGTTCTCGGGCATCGTGGGCATGATGGGCACGTTCATTGACACCATCATCGTGTGCACCATGACAGGGCTGGCGATTGTGGTCAGCGGCGTGTGGAGCAGCGGCGCCAGTGGCGCAGTGCTGAGCACGCAAAGCTTTGAGGCGGCCATGCCCGGTTTGGGCAAGTATTTGCTGGCCATCAGTTTGGCGGTGTTTGCCTTCACCACCATTTTGGGCTGGGCCTACTACGGCGAGAAGTGCTGGAACTATCTGGTGGGCCCCATTTGCGAGAAGCCTTTCCGCCTGCTGTGGGTGGTGGGCGTTTTCACCGGCGCGGTGGTGACGCTGGATGTGGCGTGGCTGGTGGCCGATACGCTCAACGCCTTGATGGCCATTCCCAACCTGATTTCGCTGCTGCTGCTGTCGCCCGTGGTGGTCAAACTGACCAAGGATTACTTCGCGTCCAAGAAGGCGGGGCAGAAGTAAGACCCGGCCAGCTCGCTGGCTGACTTTGTGCAGGTGCGCGGGAAACACCAGCCACCAGCGGTTGGGCATTGCGGGTGTGCACGCATGCGCATGGCTGTGCGGTGCTTGCATTAAAAATAAGAGCTGCCAGCGCTTGTTTTGTAAAGGTTTCAAATACTTATTTATCTGAAACCAAGCAAACACAAGCACTGGCAGCTCTTTTTATTGCTTGTTGCAAAGCTGCATGCACTGAAAGTTGCTCGCAGTTGATAGCAGCTGCTAGCGTTTTCGCGCTGTCGCGTGGAGCCATCAGTGCAGCGCGGTTTCTTCTGCAATGTAGGCGCGCAAATGCTGCAAGGCGTTGGGGCTTTTCATGCCCGCGCGCTCCAGCACCTCGGACACGCTGCAGCCAGCATCCAGCCACTGCACCAACACAGTGTTGCGCAGTACCTGGGGGCCCATGCGTGCGGGTTCGTCCAATTGGCTGGCCGCGGCGGCTTGTTTGAGGGTTTTGGTCACCAGATGCAGCAGGGTGTGGTTGGACAGCTGCGGCGCTTTGCGGGTGCAAAACAGTGCGCTTTGGCCTTGCATGGCATGGTAGCCCGCGCGCGCTTGCAGCCAGTGCTGCAGGGCAGCGTAGAGTTTGCTGGAAACGGGCAGGGTACGGCTTTGCTTGTCGCGCTCACCCTCAATTTGCAAGGCCACGATGGTGCGGGGCGCTTCCTCGCTCCAGCGCAGGTGGCCCATCTCCAGCAGGCGTACTTCTTCCGGCGTGAGGCCCAGCTCCATCAGCAGCATCAACACAGCGCGGTCGCGGCAACTGATGAGATCGTCCGGCAGGGGGATTTGCCGCTCCAGTGCCCGCCACATGCGCACCGACAAGATAGCGCCCTTGGGGTCTTCGCTGGGTGGCATGTCTTGCGCCGTAATGCCTTGCGCGGGATTGCCGGGCACCCAGCGGTGCAGCACGGCATGGTCATACACGCGATCGAGCACGCGCCAGTAGCGGCGGCGTGTGATGTCACTGGGCTTGGTGCTTTTAGGGCTTTGCGGCCCGTGGTTGATGAAGGCCAGTACTTGCGCTGGTGTGGCCTGCGCCCAGGCATCGGGATCGCTGTCGGTAGTGGCCAGAAAACGCAGCCATGAGTGCCAGATAAAACCGTAAGGCTTGGCGGCATCGGGGCTTAACGGCTCCCAGGGGTTCTGGCCGCAGGTGAGCAGCCAGTGGTCAAACGCATTGTCCCCGCGCATTGTCGTGTGCGCGGAGGATTCAGTGACTTCGGTACAGGAGAACATGCAAAAAAAAATGAGCAACAGGTGCAATCAAGCAGCCATTGTGCGCGATGGTGGTGCGCTTTTATTGCATCAACGGCTTGGAAGGGGTGCGCAGGGGCACCAAATCATCAAGCGCCAGCGCCATCAGTTCGCTGGCGGAGCCCTTGGACTGCAGGGTACAGGTGTAGCCCAGGCGAATTTCATCGATCGCGTACTTGCTGTAACTTACATGGGAGGTGTTGATAGATTGCCCCAAACGCTGAACCAAGGCACGAAAGGAAGCAGGGTCTTTGATGCCCGGCAGCAGCAACGCCAGCTGGTCATCGCCAAAGCGCGCCAGTGTGTCGGTGCTGCGCAGCTGTTGCTGCAGCAATTGTGCGATCAAGCGCAGGGCGCCCGTGTGATCCGGGCTGCCGGGTTGCATGGAAGGGGTTTGGTGGGCAATGGTTTTCACCACCATCACACCCACGTGGCTGGATTTGCGTTTGGCGGTCAGCAGTCCGTTGCTCAAACGGTCCATGAACAACTTTTGTGAAGGCAGGCCCGTGGCGCTGTCGTGCAAGTCGGCATGCGAGAGCATGGCCTCCAGGCCTGGCCGCTCACTCACATCGCTGATCACGGCAATGAAATGGTGCGGACGCTTGAGTTCATTGAGGACGGGGGAAATGGACAAGCGCTGTATCCACACCGTGCCATTGCTGCGCGTGAACATGATTTCGTTTTGCCAATACTGCTGCGTAGCTACGGTTTGCCACAGCTTGCTCATGTCGGGGGGAATGTCGGCTTCTTCATAGAGCGCCTCCAGCGCCTTGCCGATGCAGTCTTCGCGCGACTTTTCCATCAGGCGCAAAAAGGCGGGGTTCACATCGGAGATGTTGTGGTGAGCATCCACAATCGCCACGCCTTCGCGCACGTGCTGAAAAACGCTGGCCGCAATGCGCAGCTGGGCATCGGTGCGTTTGCGCTCGGAGATGTCTTGCAGATACCCCACAAACAGGGTGCCAGAAGGGGTGGATGCTTTGCCAATGGCCAATTGCAGCGGTATGTGGCGACCATCTTTGTGCTTGCCCAGCACTTCGCGGCCATTGACGGTAATTGCTTTGTCGGGCTTGCCCAGGTGCTTGAGCAAGTGGGCATCATGCTGTTCGGCCAACGGGGAGGGCATCAGCATAGAGATGTTGCGCCCGATGACTTCGTGCTTGGTATAGCCAAACATGCGTTCGGCAGCGGGGTTGAAATCCTGCACCAGGCCTTGTTCATTGATGGTGATGACACCATTGGCGGAGGTGTCCACCATCGCGTTCAAGCGGGCATCACGCGCTGCCAAGGCTTGCCACAGGTCTCGGTAACGCAGCAGCGCATTGGCCAGGCCCAGAATCAAAAAGACCACGCCGGTCATCGCCGCGATGGCCAAGGACAGGGTCTGGTTGCTTGCAAGTCCGGCGGTATGGGGCATGTTGTGCGCTTGATCAGTAGGCAATACAAAACGCATGGCGTGCATGGATACATAGTGCATGCTGGCCATAGCCACCGTCATGAGCGAGGGCGGCAGTAGCCGCCACGACCAGTGGAGGTTTGCAAGCCCGCGCTGGTAGATCCAGCGGTGGGCCGCAAAAGCCGCAATCGCAAAGAGCAAACCCAGAAACAGCGAGAGCAGAAACTGTGGGATGTGGAAGTACAGCGGCGCTTCCAATTGCATGGCGGCAATACCGCTGTAATGCATGGCGGCAATACCTAAGCCTACCCAAACACCGCTGCTTGCGACTTGCAGGTTGGAAGGGTGCGTGGTCTGCAAAGACCACAGGGCTAGCCAGGCAGCGATCATGCCGGGGAGGATGGACAAGAGGGTGCCTAGCACGTCATAGCTTACTGCCACTGGCAGGCTCATGGCCTGCATGCCGATGAAGTGCATGGCCCAAATGCCCAAGCCCAGCACCATGCTGGAGCACCACAGCGAGACGCGGCGGTGGCTGGCTACAGCAGAGCGCCGATTGGTGTGGGCCATATAAAGGGCAGCGCAATTGCTGCCAAAGGCCATCAGCAAAGACAGCAGAACCAGCGCGGTGTTGTGGCTGGCATGCACAAAGTGACCGGAAGAAAGACTGTGAGCACTGTCAAATACAAATGGCCCAAGCACGTTGGCGTCCTTTGAAACAGGTGGGCAGTCCAAGCTGCAATCGAATCAACATTACATGAATAGTGGAATTTTCATCAAATACTGATAAAGAAACAATCCGTAAGTATCCGCGTTGAATTTCGGTGGCTTTACAGGCTTTGTCTGTAGGAATAGCTCTTGTCAGCGCATGTTAGCTGCTGGATGCTGCAGTCAATCCATTGCGAAAATGGGCCTGCATGGCTTTGCGCGTGGATTCTGCGTTTCGGTCGCTCAGGTGCAGCATGATGGCGCCGTGCTCTTTCAGGCTGTCTTTAATACGGCCTTGCTTGAACAGTGACTGGTGGCGGTTGAGCTTCATCACCTTGCGCAAATCGGCCACAGTTTGCGACAGAAAACGGTTGTCACACATCGCAAGCAGTTGCATGTGGAACTGTTCATTGATGTGAAAGAACTGGTCAGC
>JAFAGF010000236.1 GCA_023422975.1 Pseudomonadota bacterium | reverse complement strand
TTGCTCACGCTTTCATAGATGCGCTTGCCCAGTTCGCCGGGGTAGGGAGGAAAGTCCAAGCCTTCAGCTTCTTGACCCAGTTTGATGCATTGAACGGTACGTGCCATGGGGGTTCCTCGTTTGATTTCAGATGTTTAGGTAATAAAGAACTGAAATCTTATTGGTTTAAGTTTTGATGTCGCGCTTTCAGAATGCGATGCAACGGTGAAACGGACCGTTGATCCCATCTCTTGCTGAAAGCTAAAAATGAACAATCGCCGCAACTTTATCAAGATTCCCGTTGCCCTCAGCCTTTTGGCGGGCTTGTCCTTGCCTGCCGTGCCTGCATTCGCAGCAGATCCGGTGACGCTGCTCAACGTTTCGTACGACCCCACGCGAGAGCTGTACGTGGACTACAACAAGGCATTTGCCAAGCACTGGAAGGAAAAAACCGGGCAGGACGTGACCATCAAGCAGTCGCACGGTGGCTCGGGCAAGCAGGCGCGTTCCATCATCGATGGCATTGATGCCGATGTGGCCACGCTGGCGCTGGCGGGCGATATTGATGCGCTGGTCAAAAACGGCAGCCACTTGGCGGCTGACTGGCAAAAAAAGCTGCCGCTTAACAGCGCACCCTACACCTCGACGATTGTGTTTTTGGTGAAAAAGGGCAACCCCAAGGGCCTCAAAGACTGGAATGACCTGATCAAGCCCGGTGTGCAGGTCATCACCCCCAACCCCAAGACCAGCGGTGGTGCGCGCTGGAACTACCTGGCTGCGTGGGAATATGCCAAGCGCGCCAATAGCGGCAGCGATGCCAAGGCCAAAGATTTTGTGAAAAAGCTCTATGAAAACGTGCCGGTGCTGGACACCGGTGCGCGGGGCTCGACCATCACCTTTGTGCAACGCGGCGTGGGCGATGTGCTGCTGGCCTGGGAAAACGAGGCATTCCTGGCGCTCAAGGAGTTTGGCCCCGAGAAGTTTGAAATTGTGGCGCCTTCCATCTCTATCTTGGCTGAGCCAACCGTGGCCGTCGTGGACAAGGTGGTGGACAAAAAAGGCACGCGCAAAGTGGCACAGGCCTATCTGGAGTACCTGTATTCCGACGAAGGCCAGCAGATTGCAGCGCGCAACTACTACCGCCCGACCAATGAGAAGGTGAAAGCCGACTTTGCCAAGCAGTTCCCCAAGCTGGAGCTGTTCACCATTGACCAAGCCTTTGGTGGCTGGGGCAAGGCCGACAAGGATCACTTTGCCGACGGCGGCAGCTTTGACCAGATCTACGCCAAAAAGTAATCACATCGTGAAAGTGCAGGGTGCGGTGCAGACAGCCGCCCCCTGCTGAAAGGAGAAAACACCATGTCCACCACTACTTTGCCACCCAGCCAGCGCGCAGCCAGCTTCACGCGGGATGCGGTCTGCACCCAAGCTGTACAGGTGCTGCGCGTGACGGCGCAGCAATGGGGCATGGCATTGCGTGCCCAGCCGCAGCCAGGCACCACGGTGCGGGCTACCGCTGCACGCCAGGTGTTCGGCTATGGGCCTTGTGCGCGTGTGTGGGCGGGCGTGGCGCTGGTTTAGTCAGCAGCCTGGGTGACGCAGGAGGTGGGCTGCGGCGGTGCAGAGCATGCAATTAAAAAATCATGGAAAAGCTGATTTCCTCATATAGGTCAAGCGCTGGATGCTCTTGTTTTTATGTGCGCTTGTTGCGGCTATTCCGGCCTTGAATGGGTGAGAGGCCGTGCTAGACAGCATGGCCGTAGGGCGGGGATGGCCCAGCAAGCACTGCCACCGGAGTAAAGTGTGCAGCGTGTTACGTGCTTACCCCCACCCTTATTTCTGGATTTTGCATATCGACGGCTCGGCCGTGCCCAACCCGGGGCGCATGGCCATCGGAGCGGTGCTCACGGGCCCGAATGGCTCGGTGCACGAAGTAGCCCAAGCCCTGCCGGGCAGTGGCTGCAACAACGAGGCCGAGTTGCGCGCCCTGCAGGCCGGGCTGGTGCTGGCCCAGGCGCAAGGCGCCCGTCATCTACGCATCTATACCGACAGCCACTGGCTGCTGGAGCAACTGGCCGCGCAGGCGCTCGGCTGGCCTCCGGCGCGGCCCACGGTGCGCCTGGCACACTGGATTGGCGCAGCGCAAGCGCAGTTGAGCGGCTGGGCAGAGGTGCAGTGGCGCTGGATACCGCGCCACCACAACACCGAGGCCGATGCTCTGGCGCGCCAAGCCGGTTTGGCCAGTGGTGCGTCTATGCCGGATACCGTAGTCTTGCCTTTGCCCCACGCCGCGTGAAACAAAGAAAATAAGAGCTGTTAGCGCCGATGGGAGTTGCTTTAGAGGCCGATTTCATTGATATTTTTGCGCACAGGGAATGCTGGGCGCTGCGCGGGTGATCGAGGTTTTCCTCCCCGCAAATACCCTGCAGCCTTGGGAGCCTGAGACAATGTCGTCCATCATGAGTGATCAGAACGACAAGATTTCCCCCGAAACCCCCTACGAAGACATGCCCGTTGGCAATCCCGATCTGCCCGAAGGCTGGTTGGAAGTGGTGTCCATGGACATGGAAGCCAAGGGGATTGCCCGCAAGCCCGATGGCAAAGTGGTGTTCATCGACGGTGCCTTGCCCACCGAGCTGGTCACTGCCAACGTGCATCGCAAGAAAAACAACTGGGAAGCCGCCAGTTTGGTGCAAGTACACCGCCAGTCCTCGCAGCGCGTACAGCCCGGCTGCCCCAATGCCGGTTTGCACGAAGGTGCTTGTGGCGGCTGCAAGATGCAGCACATGCACGTGGCCGCACAAGTGGCCGTCAAGCAGCGCGTGCTGGAAGACAACCTGTGGCACCTAGGCAAGGTCAAGCCCGAGACCATGATGCGTCCCATTGAAGGGCCAACGTGGGGCTACCGCTTCCGCGCGCGTTTGTCAGTGCGCTATGTGATCAAAAAGGGCAAGGTGCTGGTGGGCTTCCACGAACGCAAGAGCCGCTACATCGCCGACATGGAAACCTGCAAGGTGCTGCCCCCCCATGTGGACGCCATGCTGATGCCCATGCGAGCGCTGGTTGCCAGCATGGATGCCCGCGAACAACTGCCGCAAATTGAAGTGGCCTGTGGTGATGACGTGACAGCGCTGCTGTTGCGCCATTTGGAGCCGCTGAGCGAGGCCGACCAGCAGCGCCTGCGCGACTTTGCTGCCGCACAAAACATTCAGTGGTGGCTGCAGCCCAAGGGGCCAGATACCGTGCACCGAATGGATGAGGGCGGCGCGCAGCTGTCGTATACGTTGCCCGACTTTGGCATCACCATGCCTTTCAAGCCCACGGACTTCACGCAGGTCAACCCGCACATCAACCGCGTGCTGGTGACCCGCTCGCTGCGTTTGCTGGATGTGCAAAAGCACGAGCGCGTGATTGACTGGTTCTGCGGTCTGGGCAACTTCACCTTGCCGCTGGCCACGATGGCGCGTGAGGTACTGGGCATTGAAGGCTCGGACGCGCTGGTGCAGCGCTCGAACGAAAACTACGCTGCCAACAACGCCACGCGTGTGGATGGCGACAAGCTGGCGCCTACGTCTTTCGTGGGCCGTAACTTGTTCAATATGACGCCTGAGTTGCTGATGGCCGATGGCAATGCCGACAAGTGGCTGGTAGACCCGCCGCGCGAAGGTGCGTTTGCGCTGTCGCAGGCGCTGGCAGACATTCACCAAATTCGCACAGGTGCCAAGCAAGTGGGCGTAGCCGCCGAGGAGCAACCCGATCTGCTGCCGCCTTTGCCCGAAGGCCAGGAAAACTGGAAGTTCCCCCAGCGCATTGTGTACGTGAGCTGCAACCCCGCCACCTTGGCGCGTGATGCTGGCTTGCTGGTGCACCAGGCGGGCTACCGCTGCGTGCTGGCGGGGGTGGTGAACATGTTCCCGCACACGGCGCACGTGGAATCGATGGCCGTGTTTGAGCGCATCGACGATTAAGTGCTGAGCGCAAGGCAGCGCAGGTGGCATGGCTGCCTGCGGTTTTGTGTTTAGCGCTTCGCCTTTACCGCTATCGACGATGTGCTGAGTGCTGCTGGCAACGTTAGGTAGTGACCCAGCCAGCAGTGCCTAATGCATAGTAAAAAGGCATAGCAAAAAGCCCGCAGCGTATCAGCGCTTGCGGGCTTTTTAATGGTTGCAGCGCCGTGGCGGTGCAATTAACTGCGCGGGCTGCTGTATTCCGTCTCAATGTCGTCTTCGGCGCGGGGCTTGGCCACTTCGGGCTTTTGGGTGAAGACAGAGGGCGTGCCTTCAAGTTTGTGCTCGCGCATGTATTCGTCCATGTCCTTCCAGCCTGCAAACACCATGGCTTTGGGGGCCTTGGGGTTGAGGGTGTAGCAGTCCTCAATACCACGCATGGCGTGGCGGCAGGCGCTGCCGATCGCTTTGGCTTCGTTTTCACGAATGACCGTGCGCGGATCTGGGCCCAGGCCCGGGACTTGTTCAAGGCAGCCCGCCAACAGCGCGGCACCTAGGGGCAGCAGCAAAAAGGCGGGGCGAAAGGAGTGGAGATGTTTTGGCATGTGACAGCTGTATCGACAGGCTGGGCAAGATCTTAAAGTTTTTTTGCAATGACCCATAAAAAAAGCCCCCGAAGGAGCTTTTTTGGCAGTGCGGCGCCAAGGCGCGCCCGATCAGCGCTTAGTCGCGCTCGCCGCCCATGATGCCCAGCAGGGCCAGCAGGCTTTGGAACACGTTGAAGACGTCCAGGTACAGCGACAAGGTGGCGCTGATGTAGTTGGTCTCGCCGCCGTCGATGATCTGCTTGATGTCATACAGCATGTAGGCCGAGAAGATACCAATCGCCAGCATGGAAATCGCCATCATGCCTGCGGTGGAGCCCACAAACACGTTAATGACTGCTCCGACCATCAGCACCAGTGCGCCGACGAACAGCCACTTGCCCATGCCGGAGATGTCACGCTTGATGACGGTGGCCAGCGAAGCCATGACAAAGAACACGCCAGCAGTGCCTGCAAAGGCGGTCATGATCAACTGTGAGCCGTTGCTAAAGCCCAGCACCATGGCAATCATGCGAGAGAGCATCAGGCCCATGAAGAAGGTAAAGGCCAGCAGCACGGGCACGCCAGCGGCGGAGTGCTTGGTCTTTTCAATGGCGAACATGAAGCCAAAAGCGCCGACCATGAAAACGATTAGGCCCATAAAGCCCGTCAGGCCCGCTGTGATGCCGGTGGCCACACCAATCCAAGCGCCCAGTACTGTGGGCAGCAGGCTCAGGGCCAGCAGCCAGTAGGTATTGCGCAGCACTCTGTGGCGCTGCTGCTGCGAGATGCCGTAGCCTGCAGAGTCCAAAGTGTTCATAGGGTTCATGGTGTGTTTTCTCCTAAGTAGAGGAATAGCGAATTGCTATGTCAGGACATTTTATGAGGGGTTGCTGTACAGATTAGTTCCCAAAACCTTGGTTTTTGCAGCAGTTTTTGTGGTGTTTGGGGTTGGAATGTTTTGCACACAAGTGCCAGGTGGTGCATTGCTTTGTCGGTATGCTGCATTTTTGTATACAAATCTCTCTTTTGGAGTCTGAGCAATGAAGAACAAGTTTGTGCTGGAATTGGCCGATGTGAAGAAGATTGCCGCGGCAGCAGAAGCCGAAGCGCTGAAGAACAACTGGCCCGTGACGATCTCCATCGTGGACGATGGCGGTCACCTGCTGTGGCTGCAGCGTCTGGATGGCGCAGCACCCATCTCTTCGCACATTGCTCCCGCCAAGGCGCGCTCGGCTGCTGTGGGCCGCAAGGACACCAAGGCGTTTGAAGACATGATCAACAACGGCCGCACGGCTTTCCTGAGCGCGCCGTTTGTGGATGGCTTGCTCGAAGGCGGCGTGCAAATCCTCAAGGACGGCCAGTGCCTGGGTGCGGTGGGCGTCTCGGGCGTGAAGGCTTCGGAAGATGCGCAAGTGGCCGCAGCAGGGATTGCCGCCCTGGGCCTGTAAGCGTGAAAGCATGAGCGCGTTATGGCGCTGAAGCGCTTGCCAGATCAGCGTGCATAGCTATGAAAAAAGCGACCTTGAAGGTCGCTTTTTTTGTCGAGAAGAGTTTCAGTGGAAAAAAAGGACTGGCTACGCAATGCCCGATGAACTGCCTTGTTGGCTGGCCTAAACGATGACGGGTCCTCACCCGTATCGCCCCACGATGAAACTGGTGTGCGTGCCGCAGTGGCTGCGACGCGCCGTGTTATTTATTTGGTCAAGATCAGCTTGCCCAGCTTGGTGGCTTGCAAACGGTAGGTGGCGCCGTTGTGCAGGATGGTGACGGACTTCTTGCCGCGCAGCAGCGCTTCACTGTCCAGGCTCAGCTCTTGCGGCGTGGCCGCACTGTCTGCCAGTACGGTCTGTCCCGCGGGAGCACGGCGCGTGATTGGAAGGGAGAGTGTGGCTTGCATGGTGTCAGTGCGGTGCGTTGAAGTTGTGTTAATGATAACCATTCTTATTTAACGCGCAAGCTTTTTTGCTGCCATGAATGCAACAATTTGTGAATTTACGGTTGCTAATTCCAAAAAAACATAGCTGCTTGCGTTGATGTATAGGTCATTCCCGTATTAAAGGGATGTGAAATGCACGTGAGGCCAGCGCGAGCAGCTATGCTTTTCTAGGGAAGGCGGTGCGCTTCAGGCACAAAAAAGCCCTGCAGGCTGGTGTGCCTGCAGGGCAGGGTGTGGCGCATGCGCAGCCTGTGCAGGCTGCGTGGCAGGCGCGGCTTATTGCTCGGGTTCGGTCACAAAACCAATCTTGCGAATGCCAGAAGTTTGCGCCGCAGCCATGGCTTTGGCGACGCGCTCGTAGCGCACTTCCTTGTCGCCGTGGATGTGCAGATCGGGCTGCGGGTCCTTGGCGGCTTCGGCCGTCAGGCGCTCTACCAGCTGTTCATCGGAGATGGCTTCCTTGTTCCAGTGGAACTGGCCTTGTGCATCAATGCTCAGACTGATGTTCTGGGGTTTGACCACCTCGGGCTCATTCGATGCGCGGGGCAGATCCACATTCA
>JAFAGF010000148.1 GCA_023422975.1 Pseudomonadota bacterium | reverse complement strand
GCAGCGCGGCGGCAGCGCGCACGAAGTGGCGCAAGCCATTGTGTGGCTGATGTCGGATGCCTCGCCCTACACCACGGGCAGCTTGCTCGACATTTCAGGCGGCAACCTCTAAGCGCGGCGGGACGTGCTCTGTACAGCCGTACCACCGGCAACTGTGGTGCATGCCCTCCAACTCCCCAGCATCAACAATAAGAGCTGCCCGCGCTGATCCAGCAAGCGTTACCGACCCAAAACACCAAAATTTACCGAAGTGACGGATAGCGTGTCAGCGCCGCTCACACCCCATCCGTTGAACAACCTCGTTTTGCCTTACGTTGTTCATGACCTCCCGAAACACTGCCCTTGACCAGATCAAGGCCGTGGCATGCCTGTTGATTGTCTGCCACCACCTCGCGTTCTATGGCCCCATGTCCGATGCCATGCGCCCCGTCCTCCCGGGGCTGCTGGAGTGGCTCGACGAATACGCGCGCATGGCGGTGCAGGTATTTCTGGTACTGGGCGGCTACTTTGCAGCCGCAGCCCTGGCACCCCAGGGCGTGGGCAAACACACCCAGTTCTGGCCGGTGCTGAACAAACGCTTTGTGCGCCTGAGCCTGCCCTACAGCGCGGCGCTGGTGGTCGCCATCGTGGTCAACGAGACCGTGCGCGGCCTGGGCTTTGACCACGCCTCCGTCTCTGACTCGCCCAGCTGGGCCAGCGTGATTGCACACTTGCTGCTGCTGCACAGCGTGGCGGACTTTGAGTCGATTTCTGCCGGCGTCTGGTATGTGGCCATCGACTTTCAGCTTTACGCGCTGTGCCTGCTGTGGCTGTGGCTGTGCAAGCAACACAGCCGCTGGGCGGGCTGGGGGCAGGCGGGCATTGCCGCTGCCACGGCCGCATCACTGTGGGTGTGGAACCTGAACCCCGACCTGGATATGTGGGCCCTGTACTTCATCGGTGCCTACGGGCTGGGCATGATGGCATGGTGGGCCACGCACAGCGAACAGCGCGCGCAGCGCATGCGGTGGCTGGCACTGATCGCGCTGCTGACGCTGTCTGCTCTGGGTGTGGAGTGGCGTGACCGTATTGCGCTGGCAGGCGCCAGCGCCTTCCTGCTGGCCTTGGGCGGCAACCTGCGCTGGCCCGACGCGGCACGCACGCTGCAACTGCCTGCGCTGGCATGGATCGGCCAGCGCTCGTACTCCATCTTTTTGATTCACTTCCCTATGTGTTTGCTGGTGAGCGCCGAAGTCCACGCCAACTGGCCGGGCCAGCTGGCAGCCAACAGCTTGGGCATGCTGGCCGCCGTGCTGCTGTCGATCAGTGCCGGGGCCGTGCTGTATGAATGGACGGAGCGCAGTACCGCCACCTGGCAGCGCCTGCGCCACTGGCATGTCGGCGTACTGTCCACCGGCTTGATGGCCGCCCTGTTTCAGTGGATATAAGCCATGCGTGCACGCCAAAAAAGAGAGCTGTCACCGCTTGACAGATAAGCGTTATCAGCCAGTTTGATGCATATTTTTGGTGATGCCTGCGGTCATGGCTGCACCGTCTGCAAAAGACTTTGCATTGCCTGCGCAGCACCTGCAACCACCCCAAGGCAGTGATGCCTATATACGCGGGAGTGCTGCAAAAAAGTTTTCAGTGGACGCCGCTACACCCATGGAGCAACTGCTGAAAACTGCTGCCACAGGGCTGCGGCACCAATGTCAAAGGTCGCTGTCGTTTTCCAGACTCTTGACCAGCACGGCCGCCTGCGTGCGCGAATAGCACTCCAGCTTTTTCAAAATCGCCGTCACATGCACTTTGACGGTGTTTTCTGCCAGCCCCAGCTCATGGGCGATTTGCTTGTTCAGCAGGCCATCGGCCAGACACAGCAGCACGCGAAACTGCTGCGGCGTGAGCTGCGCCAAGCGCGCAGCCAGCTCGGCATCGGCCTGCGAGCGCTCAGCCGCCATGGGGGGAAACCAGCTGCCACCCTCCAGCACCGCCTCCACCGCCCTGGCAATATCTTCTGCGGGCGCAGATTTGGGAATAAAACCCGCCGCGCCAAACTGCTGGGCTCGGCGAATCACGCGGGGGTGGTCATTCGACGAAATGATGACCACGGGAATTTCCGGGTACTCCCCGCGCACATGCAGCAGGGTAGAGAACCCGCGTGCACCGGGCATGGTGAGGTCCAGCAGTACCAGCTCCACTTCGGGATGTTCTTGCAATGTGCTGCTGACCGTGGCGGCGCTGGCGGCCTCCAGCGTATGAAACTGCGCAAAACGCTCATGCAACACGTGCAGCACGGCAGCGCGGAACAGGGGGTGGTCATCGGCAACAAGCAAGGTAGGGTCGGGCATGGGCAAAGTCTGCCACGCCACCAGCACGCACGCAGCGCTCTGCCGCAAAGTCAATGTGCAGGTACCAACAAAAATGCCCTACAGCCGTTGCTGGAGGGCACTTCCTATTGCGTTTTTTTCACAGCCCGCAGCGGCTGTGATCGGCGCCAATTACTGGTTGGCAATATCCAAATGGGCAGCGCGTGCTTCTTGGATGAATTCGATCAGGGAGTTGATGGCTTGACGCATGACAGTTCTTTCTGTGTACGAGATGCCTAGCTAAGTGCTGCGGGCAGGCATCTCAACTGCGCCGCAACTACGCGTTAACCTCTAAGTGATAACCCGTAGGCGTAAGTATAAACCACATGATTATTTTTTGCACAGCCCCGCCTGCAAGGAACTGTGGTTTCTGCGTCAATGCCACGCGGGGTGGGTAGTGCGCTGCCCCAATGCCTGCCGCCGCACGCTTTGCTGTGACAACTCCCGCACCACCAGCGCATGCAGATGGATACCGGGATCCGGCGTCAGAGCCTCTAGTGGCAGTGCATAGACCGTCTGTGCTGGCGCAAATGCCACGGCCCGCAAGCGCCCCATGGGTACAAAGCTGCGCTGCGCCCCATTGCTCAGCAACAGATAGGGCTGCTGCACGCCGTCGGGCTTCCAGAAGTCCAGCACGCGATAGGCCATATCCGGTGCGAAATGCGGCAAGCTGCTGGCACCGCTGTGCGCGGCATCATCTTTTGCTTGCACGCTGACATACAGCGCAGATTCGATATTGAGCATGCCATCCACTCCTTGGCTGCAACCACAGCTTGCTGCACGCAGTGTGCGTCAGGTAGCCCGCGCTGTGTCGAGAGGCTCAGGCGAATGCGCCACGGTCTGACACAGCAGCCCAGCCAACACCGACCAGCGGTACAGGCAGGCCAGGCGGCGCTGCCAATGCACAGTGTGCTTGGGGAGGCTGCCCATCGGGCGGCAGCGGCTGTGGCCCTTGATCAGGCTCTACTGGGTGTGGACGTGTGACGTGGCACAGCATGGCATTTCCTCTCGGTTCCAGCACAGGCATCCAGTGTCGCGCGTTCATCCAGAAGCCTGTATGACAAGCCGTGTATTCAAGCGCCACTCCTACACCACAGGGGCTGAAGCGCCACGGAGCATGGATGCACCACTGCGCAGGAGGCCATCCATGATCGTCACCACCACCCCGAATGTCGAAGGCAAAACCATTACCAAATACTGTGGCGTGGTGGCGGGCGAGGTCATTTTGAGCACCGATGTGTTCAAAGACATGTTTGCAGGCATTCGCTACCTCACGGGCGGGCGGGCAGGCTCCAACGAGCGCGAGCTGCAAAAAGCCCGCGAGATCGCACTGACCGAGCTGCAAGCGCATGCCACCAAAATTGGCGCCAACGCCGTGGTGGGCGTGGATCTGGACTATGAAATCTTGGGCACCGCCAACAGCATGCTGATGGTGTCGGCCAGTGGCACGGCCGTGGTCGTGGGCTGATCCGACTGGTGCGCCACCGCGCCGCAGACAGTGCGATGGCAAGTCACGGCGAGAGTGAATAGTGAGGGCGCAGGTGCCATGCACGCAGGGCGCCCTAGCATTACTCGGTTGCCGACAACTTCATCAGCACCAAGCCACTCACAATCAGAACGGCTGCACCGATGCGCATGGGCGAGAGCTGCTCACCCAACACGGTGATACCCACCACAAACGCGCCCACGGCACCGATACCCGTCCAAATCGTATAGGCCGTACCCAGCGGCAAGGTGCGCATGGCCATCGAGAGCAGACCAAAGCTGGCAATCATGGTCACGATGGTGATCAGACTCGGGATGAGTTTGGAAAAGCCGTGCGATTGTTTCATGGTGAAGGCCCACAGCACTTCCAACAAACCCGCCACCACCAGATACAGCCATGCCATAAGAGGCTCCTTGAATTGCGCACCGCGCATTGGAGGGCCGTCCCTGATGGAAGCAAGCAGCACGGGTCGTCCCGGGCTGGGCAGCTTTGCACTGCCAATCGATGCCGCCATTTTAAAAAATCAGGCCACCCTATGCCTCCTCGTGCAGGCATGTCCGCGGCGCATATGGGTGGTTGGCACGCCACACATATGCGCCCTCTTGCGCGGCCATGCACTGCGTTCTCCTACAGCGGTGTGCCTCACGTACTGACCACGTCACAGCAGCGTGCTTGCTACAAACAAGGGATTGAGAACGACTGGCGGCACCTGTCTGCCGCCTTTGCCAAGTGAGCCCTATGCCAACCTCTGCACTGCGCCGCACTGCCAAAGCACCTTCTGCCCAACGCAGTCCTTCCACCCCCGAAACCGCCCTGCAAGCCAAGCGCAAGGCCATTGCCAAAGCCCAGGCCGTGGCACCTGATGTGCCGGTGCACTTGGGCAGTACACCGGCCACCACGTTTCGTGGCGACCCCGATCTCTTTGGTCGGCTGGTACAAGACCATGACCGCCACCGGGCACTGTTGGCCATGATCGGCGAGACCGTGGGTGCCTCTACCCAGCGCAAAAAACTGTTCAAAGAGCTCACACTGGAACTCAAAAGCCATGCCGCCGCCGAAGAACAGGCCCTGTGGTCCACCGTGATGCGCAACCCTGCCACCACCGATGACGCACGCCACGCCGTGAGCGAGCACAAATCCATTGATGACATGTTGGCAGACCTGGCTGCGCGCGACATGGCTTCCCCTGCGTGGATGCGTCGCTTTGCCACACTGCGCGATGCGTACCTGCACCACATTCGCGAAGAAGAACAAGAGCAATTTGTGGCGGCGCAAAAGCACCTGTCACCTACTGATGTGCGCTACCTGCAGCAAGTGTTTAATCGCCGCAAAAAAGAAGAAAAGGCCCGCACAAAGATAGAGAAAAAAATTAAACTCAAAAAGTAAATTCAAAAATAATCTCTGGCACGAAAAAGCCGCTTGCTGGTCAACCCCGCAAGCGGCTTTTTTTATGCGGCGCGCGTCAGGCTTGAGCGCGGCGCGTACGCACCGCCTGTGCCAGCTGCTGCAACACGGGAATGGTCTGCGCCATGCTGATGCAGGCATCGGTCA
>JAFAGF010000141.1 GCA_023422975.1 Pseudomonadota bacterium | reverse complement strand
CTACCCTCAGAAGTCCATGCTGGCGCTGAACGTAAAGGTACGCGGCGCACCCAACACCAGATAGCCATTGGTGCCATAGCCGCCCACCGAAGCCCAGTAGTTGCGGTTTGCCACGTTGTCTACGCGTGCGTTCAAGGTCAGTAGCTTGCCGCCCACTTCCATCAAGTAGCGGGCCCCCACGTCCACTCGCGTCCAGCTGGGCACGCGCAATGTGTTGGCAGCGTTGGCGTACTGCGCACCGGTGTAGACCGCACGGGCGTTGAGGGCCAGGCCTTGCACGCCCGGCACATCCCATTCCGCGCCTAGGTTAGCCTGACTGCGGGGCACGCCCACGACGCGATGCCCGTCGCTGGTATTGCCCTTGGAAGACAGGTATTTGGCATCCAGCAAGGTCAGGCCACCCAGCACGCGCAGCCCCTTCACGGGCTCACCAAACACGTTGAACTCCAGACCTCGGTTGCGCTGCTCACCAAACACGCCGTAGACACCGCTGGAGACATAGGCGCTGGGCATATCGGTGGTGAAGAACGCCACACTGCCGCCCACGCGCCCGCCGTCATACTTCAGGCCCACTTCTTTCTGGCGCGTGACATAGGGCTCGAACACTTCCCCCGCGTTGGCCACGGGCTGGCCGCCATCGGTGGCAGGCGCGACGCCGCCTTTGGCCAAGCCTTCAATGTAGTTGGCATAGACCGACACCTCGGGGCTCAGCTTGAAGACTGCGCCGGCCACCGGGGTCACGCGGCTTTTTTCATAGCGGCCAGAGCTGGCGCCGGTCGTGGCATCAAAGCCTTCCACCTCAATGGTCTGGTGGCGCAGGCCCAGCGTCACCAGCAAACGCTCATCCATCAGGCCCAGGGTGTCCGCCAGAGCCAGGCTGCGGTTTTTGATGTGCTCGGTTTCACGCGGGCTGCCCAAGACCCCGCCAAAACCGGTCAGGGCGGGCGGCGTCAACGTGCCGGGGTGGTAAATATTGTTCGTCAGGCCGGTTGCATAGTTAAAGCCCCAGGCATTGCGCTCGCTGGAGTCAAACAGGTTCAGCGACGCCACCACCGCATGGCTCACCGCGCCAGTGGCGAACTTGCCACGCAGGCCCAGTTCACCGGTCTTGATGTGATTTTCACGGGTGTTGTCAAAGCGGTTGAGCGCGGCATCGCCGCTGGCGCTGGACAAGGTCAGCCCCGACAGCACATTGTCTTCCTTGCCGCGGCGCATACCCAAAGCGGCCCAGCCCGTCCATTGCTCGCTGAAGTCCAGCTCACCACGCACCGTGCCAAACAGATCCCGGCTGTTGGAATATGTCCAGGGCTGGCCAAAGTTGCTGTCCGCATCCGGCGCCTTGGGAATGGGCAACGCAGCGGAAGGCGTCAGCGCAGGGCGTGGCGCTGTCATGTTGTGCTCTTGCCAGCCCAGGTCGGCCGACAGCCGCACGCGGCTGTTGCGCCAGTCCAGCCCCAGCGAAGCCACGCTGGTGCGCACGTCTTCGCCATCCACCCCGGTTTCACCGCTGCGGCGCGCCAGATTCAAACGCACACCGGTCGCATTGTCCGGTCCAAAACGGCGCGAAATGTCTGCGGCCGCATAGGCTTGGCCGCCGCTGGCACCGCCCACCGTGACACGGCTGAGCGGCTCATTGCTGGCGCGTTTGGGCACCACATTGATCAGCCCGCCCAAGCCACCACCGCTGACGCTGCCCGCCCCCGCACCACTCAGGAAGGCATTGGCACCCCGGAACACTTCCACGCGCTCGACAAACTCGGTCGCCATGTACTGCCGTGGCACCAAGCCATACAGACCGTTGTAGGCGACGTCATCGGAGTACAGCGTGAAACCCCGGACAAAGTAGGTTTGCTGAAAGTTGCCAAAACCACGCGCCTGGCGCACGCCGGCGTCGTTGAGCAGCACATCGCCCACGCTCTGGGCCTGCTGGTCCTGAATCAGCGTGCTGGTGTAGCTGGTGGCGGAAAATGGCACGTCCATCATGTCTTGTGTACCCAGCACGCCCAGGCGTGCACCCCGTGCCACCTGCCCCCCGGCGTAGGGCTTGGACAGCCCTTCGGCCGAAGCATCGGCGCTGGCCTCTACGGTCACGGTTTCCAGCGCGGCGCTGGCCTCACTTTGCGCCCACGCGCCAGCACCAGTGGCCCAAAACAACAAAGCGACCGCAATCGGTCGCAACGGGGTAGCAGGATATTGCATGATTATTAATGTTATTGAGAACTATTATTATTTATATCACTCAAAGGCATTTGCCCACCGGAACCACTAAACACAGTGGGGACTAACTGCTCAAAAATGCATAGCGCTAGATGGCCTACTGATAAGGTTCATCCCATAACAACCCCGAAAGCTGAACACCCAATGCACGTGGTGCGGCGTCCACATGTGTGTTCAGCGCCACATGTGTCGCTATCAAATAGAGAGCTTCTTGCGCAATTCAGACTGTGTTTTTATGCTTTTTAGGCGTTGTAATCCAGTATTTGCAAGCGTTAAATGCTCACTTTTTTAAAAATTCACCATCAAAAAACCGCCTTGCGGCGGTGAGGGATGAGGGCGAAGGGTCAACGCACGCTATGGCTGCGGCCTGTGCTTGGGCAGCGCAGCCGAGGGCCACGCTGCGCCCTAATCAATGGTGGTGACCGTGGCCGCCGTGGACATGGCGGTGGGCAATTTCTTCTTCCGAAGCGGCACGCAGCTCAGTCACCTTGCAGCTAAAGCGCAGCGCCTTGCCTGCCAAGGGGTGGTTGCCGTCGAGCAGCACCACCGGGCCTTTGATCTTCACCACGTTGTAAATCTGGGGCAGGCCCTGGTCGTTGGTGCCACGCAGCTGGCCACCGACCTTCACGCCGGCGGGGAACTCCCCCTTGGGAATGGTGCGCTGCAAGCTGGGGTCGTGGGGGCCAAAGGCGTCTTCCACGCTCAGGTCAATGGTCAGCGTATCGTCCACAGCCTTGCCTTCCAGCGCGGCTTCTACCTTGGCGAAGATGTTGTCATAGCCACCGTGCAGGTAGGCCACATCGCCCTTGTCCAGCAGGCCGCCGGCAATGCCGCCGCTCAGGACTTCGTGAATCTTGTAGTTCAGCGTAACCGCTGTGTCTTTGGTGATGTTCATGGTTCTGCCACAAAAGAAGTGGCGGCCC
>JAFAGF010000112.1 GCA_023422975.1 Pseudomonadota bacterium | reverse complement strand
TGGCGCTGAGCCGCCAATTGGTGACCATGAAAACCGATTGCGAACTGGCCGACTACATCCCCGGCCTGCCTGCGTTTGACGACATCACGCTGGACGAACCTGACAACGCACAGCTGCTGCCGTTTTATGAGCAATATGGCTTCAAGGGCCTGGCGCGCACGGTGGGCAGTGCTGCCGCTGCCGAAGCACCTGCAGCCAAAACCGCCAAAGGCAAGTCTGAGGCCAAAGCACCCGCAGCCGACGCCAACCAGGGTGGCTTGTTTGATATGGACGATGCCGCTGCCACCGAAGTGGCCGTGGTGGCCCAGCAGCGCGACGTGGTCTACACCACCATCTTGACCGAAGCGCAGTTGAGCGAATGGCTGGGCAAGATTAACGCGGCCGAGCTGACGGCTGTTGACACCGAAACCGATTCGCTGGACGAAATGGTAGCGCAGATTGTGGGCATCAGCTTCAGCGTGGCACCGGGTGAGGCGGCCTATATTCCGCTGCGCCATGAAGGCATGGACGTGCCGCAGCAACTACCCATGGACTGGGTGCTGGCGCAACTCAAGCCCTGGCTGGAAGACGCCAGCCAGAAAAAACTGGGCCAGCACGTCAAGTACGACCAGCACGTGTTTGCCAACCACGGCATTACCGTGCGCGGCTATGCGCACGACACCATGCTGCAAAGCTATGTGCTGGAAGTGCACCGCCCGCACAACCTGACCAGTCTGGCGCTGCGCCATGTGAACCGCACTGGCATCAGCTACGAAGATCTGTGCGGCAAGGGCAAGAACCAGATTCCGTTTGCCCAGGTGCCGGTGGACAAAGCCGCCGCCTACAGTTGCGAAGACAGCGACCAAACCTTGGACGTGCATAACGTGCTGTGGCCGCAAGTTCAAGCACATGCGGGCTTGGCACACATCTACGCGTTAGAGATGGAAACCAGCGAAGCGCTGTTTCGCATCGAGCGCAACGGCGTGCGCATTGATGCGGGCGAACTGGCCCGCCAAAGCAATGACCTGGGCGCGCGCATTTTGCAGCTGGAGCAAGAGGCGTACGAGATTGCCGGCCAGCCGTTTAACCTGGCCAGCCCCAAACAGTTGGGCGAAATCTTCTTTGACAAGCTGGGCATGCCCGTGGTGAAAAAAACCGCCACCGGCGCACGCAGCACCGACGAAGAGGTGCTGGAAAAGCTGGCCGAAGACTACCCCCTGCCCGCCAAGCTGCTGGAGCACCGTTCCTTGAGCAAGCTCAAAGGCACCTACACCGACAAGCTGGCGCAGATGGCGCTGCCGCGCACCGGCCGTGTGCACACGCACTACGCGCAGGCGGTGGCGGTGACGGGGCGCCTGTCCAGCAACGACCCGAACCTGCAGAACATTCCCGTGCGCACCGCCGAAGGCCGCCGCGTGCGCGAAGCTTTTGTGGCGCCCGAGGGCAAGCTGATTGCCAGCGCGGATTACTCGCAAATTGAGCTGCGCATCATGGCCCACCTGAGCGGCGATGAAGCTTTGCTCAACGCCTTCAAAAACGGGCTGGATGTGCACAAAGCCACTGCTGCCGAAGTGTTTGGTGTGGGCGTGGAGGAGGTCAGCAGCGAGCAGCGCCGCTATGCCAAGGTCATCAACTTTGGCCTGATCTATGGCATGAGCAGCTTTGGCTTGGCCAAAAACCTAGGCATCGAAACCAAAGCTGCAGCCGCTTACATCGACAAATACTTCCAGCGTTACCCCGGCGTGAAGCGCTACATGGACGAAACCGTGGCGTTGGCCCACGCGCAAGGCTATGTGGAAACCGTGTTTGGCCGCCGCCTGTACCTGCCGGAAATCAATGGTGGCAGTGGCCCGCGCAAAAAAGCCGCTGAGCGCGCTGCCATCAACGCGCCCATGCAGGGCACAGCGGCGGACCTGATCAAAAAAGCCATGGTGGCCGTGCAAGCCAAGCTGGACGCGGAAAAGCCAGCGATCCAAGTCATCATGCAGGTGCACGATGAACTGGTGTTTGAGCTGCCCGCCAGCGAAGAAGCATGGCTGCGCGCGCACATCCCCGCGGTGATGGCTGAAGTGGCTCAACTGTCCGTGCCGCTGCTGGCGGAAGTCGGGGTGGGCGAGAACTGGGAGAAGGCGCACTAAGCGTTCTTCTTGTAAAAATGAGAGCTTCTAACGTTTGATTTTCAAAGGCTTCATGTGAATAACTATCTGAAGCCTTTGTTCTATCAGCACAAGCAGCTATAGGATTTTTGAACTATGTGTTGGCTGCACCTTCTTCAACGTACTGCTTGGCCGCTTGACGAAGCTCCGTGGTGTATTGATAGATGTCATCCAAACCGTGGATGGGGAAACGTTTTTCAACGCGGTTTTCATCCATCAAACCAATGTATTTTTGAACGCGGTTGAAGTGCAAGCGGCAGATAGGCCGACGGTTGTTGTCGTCAACCAAAATGCCGAAATAGCTTTGGGTATCGCGGTAATGCACACGTTTGACATCAATGACTTTACGAACGATGGCCCGCACGATATGAAAGCCTTCCAGCTCTTCTACGGTGGTTTCCACAGTATTTTCTTCTACGGCATCAGCTGTTTGTTCGCCGGGCGCTAAGGCGGGTGTTTGCGCGGTTATGGGCACATTGGCAGAAGTGAGCAAAGGTGCTGAGGTGCTGTGCAGTGCATTTTTTAGGCGGTCATTGATTTGATCGTTCAAAAACTGCGCCATCGCTTTTTGGGTCAGTGTTGTGAATTGCTCGCGGACTTTTTGCGTCACGATACCGTCGTAGACGCGGGCGCAGATGAGTTTAACGAATGCTTCCGAAGAAGATGTGAATTCATTGGCCAGTTGTTTCTTGATCTGGCTGATGTATTTCAACTCTTCTGCGGAGTTAATGATGGATTCCAGATCAAATGCTGTCTTGGTGAGCTTGGAAAGCTCCGGAATGATGTATTCATCTAAATCCAGCAGATCGAGCTCTAAAAATGGTTTTTCATCCATTTTGTTCGCTGCATCCAAGTCGGTAAAAAACTTGTAGTGACGGCCATTGGTCAGTATCGAGATGCGCGCGGTAGTGACGTGAAAGTAGCGAAACAACTGCGATGCATGGTTCACATTCAAAGGCTCACCAAGCTTTTTGCATTCAATGAGAATTTGTACTTCGTCGTTCTTCAAGATGGCATAGTCGATCTTTTCGCCTTTCTTGGTGCCGACATCACATGTGAACTCAGGGACAACCTCGTGTGGATCAAAGACGTCGTATCCAAGCACAGATTGGATAAAAGGCATGACCAGCGCATTCTTAGTTGCTTCTTCGGTTTGAATCGTGGCTTGGATACTTTGCAGCTTGCTGCTCAGTAGGTTGATTTTTTCAACAATTTCCATGGTTTTCTCTCCTTGATCCACAGAAGTTAATGAATGCCTTTGCTTTGGGCTTGGGGTAAAAACCCTAGTGTTTGTTTTACGGTTTGAAATGTTTCCAACTCAAAAAAAAGAACGCTTACTAACGCCTGCTGCGCGCATGGGCTTGTCCATTTCCGTGGCCACGGGGCTGTATGGCATCTCTTTTGGGGCGCTGGCCGTGGCGGCAGGCTTGGATGTGTGGCAAGCAATGGCACTGTCACTGCTGATGTTTACAGGTGGCTCGCAGTTCGCCTTCATTGGTGTGATTGCTGGCGGTGGCGCAGGTTCGGCCGCCTTGGGCGCAGCCAGCTTGCTGGGGGTGCGCAATGCGGTGTATGGCATGCAGATGAATCGTTTGCTGCAGCCCAAGGGCTGGCGCAAATGGCTGGCTGCACAGGTGACGATCGATGAGTCGGCCGCCACTGCATCGGGTCAGCGTGATGCGGCAGAGCAGCAGCGTGGTTTTTGGACGGCAGGAATTGGCGTGTTTGTGTTGTGGAATGCATTTACCTTGCTGGGTGCCATGCTGGGCGATGCGCTGGGTGATCCACGCCAGTGGGGGCTGGATGGCGCAGCGGTGGCCGCTTTTCTGGGCTTGCTGTGGCCGCGTTTGCAACAGCGTGAACCGGTGGCGCTGGCTGTGCTGTGCGGCGTGGTGACGGCATTGGCTGTGCCGCTGCTGCCGCCAGGCTTGCCCATTTTGGTGGCGGCGCTGGTGGGGGCCGCTTGGGGCTGGTGGCGCAGTGTGCGTTTGGCGAACGATGCCGCGAAAGATGGGGTGACAGCATGAGCTTGTGGCACTGGATTGTGCTGGCCTGTGGAGTGGCGTTTGCGACCAAATGGCTGGGCTATGCAATACCCGCACGGTTTTTGCAAAACCCGCGCATGACGCACATTGCCGCCTGCATGACGGTAGCGCTGTTGTCGGCACTGACCGTCATGAATACCTTGGCTGAGGGCTCCCGCCTGGTGCTGGATGCACGGCTGGCGGCATTGGCCGTGGCTGCCGTGGCGCTGTGGCTGCGCGCTCCATTTTTGCTGGTGGTGGTGTTGGGGGCGGCCAGCGCCGCACTGCTGCGTTGGCTGGGCCACTGAGGCAGGTGGTGAAGTAGGGAGAGGTGGCGCTGATTTATCTGCCCTCTTGACAGCTTGTGTACGCTGTTCTTTGAAGTTGTTCACCAGCGTGCCGAGCACCCACGTGGGCAACTCAGTCAGCCGCAGGCATTGCTGCACTGCTTGCGGGGATTAGAGAAAATGCTGCGCAGTTTGGGCACAGTCCCGTGAGAAAACATCTATGACATTGGTCGCTATTATTTTGGCCACCCTGGCTTCTGGTATTGGAAGTGTGTGGGTGGCTAACTTGCTTTTGAAGGTGGGCTTTGGAAAGAACCAAAGTGATCGTGCGCAGCAAGGCCTGCTAAGTCTGGCTGCTGGCGCTTTGCTGGCCACGGCATTTATGCATTTGCTGCCAGAAGCGTTCAACAGTGAAGCCAGTGCGCATGATTTGTTCATGACGCTGCTGATTGGCGTGGTGTTCTTCTTCTTGCTCACCAAGGCAGAGCTATGGCACCACGGGCACGAGCACAGCCATGAGCATGTCCACCACCATGATGAAACGCATGCGGACTCCCATGCGCATGCCCATCACCACAGCAGCAAAAGTAGCGGTTGGTCGCTGTTGACGGGGGACAGCGTGCATTGCTTTGGCGACGGCATTTTGATTGCGTCGGCTTTTGTGGCTGACATTCGCTTGGGGATGATCGCTGCCGTGTCGGTGCTGGCGCATGAGGTGCCCCACCACATTGGCGACTTGGTGGTGCTGCGCAATAGTAAACACCGCAATCTGGCGTTGCTCAAGGTTTCGCTGGCTGGAGCAGTGACGGCTTTGGGCGGTATCTGCGGTTATTTCTTGGTAGGTCACATGGAAGAATCTCTGCCGTACTTTTTGGTGGTGGCCTCCAGCAGCTTTGTGTATGTGGCGCTGTCAGACTTGATTCCCCAACTCCAAAAACGCTTGTCGGCCAAAGAAAGTTTGGTACAGGTGGCCTGGCTGGTGACAGGTATTGTTCTGGTCACCGTGGTAAGTGGCTTGGCGCATGGCGGCCATGGGCACTGATGTCTGACCCAATAAAAAAGGCACCATCAGGTGCCTTTTTTATTGCTGCATGAGTTGGTCTAAGGCGCTTCAGGCCGGCTCGGTTTGCGGCGTATCCACGCGGCGCATCACGTTTTGGATGGCTGCGCGCACGGAGGAGAGCTGGCGGCGCGAGACTTGTAAGATCTCAGGCACGCTGTGCAGACGCATGGCCCAGCATTCACCTTCTTCATCGGTGTAGTGCTTTTCAAGTGCACGCATTTGCGAGGGGTTGACCAAGGCGTTGCGGTGAATGCGCAGGAATTGGTTGGGAAAGCGGTTTTCCAGTTCGCTCAAAGAGCTGTCCAGAATGTACGTACGTGCTGCGGTGCGCACAGTGACGTATTTTTGTTCGGCTTTTAAATACACGATCTGGTGCAAAGGCACGCGCTCAGCCCGGCCGCGATCACGGATGACGAGTGCAGGTGCCGCATCGCTGCTGTCAGAAGCGCCCTCTAGGGTGCGCAGGCGACGTACTTTTGCAATCGCGTGCTGCAGACGCTCCAAACGCACAGGCTTGGTGAGGTAGTCGACAGCCTCGACCTCAAAAGCACTGGCTGCATACATGGAGTGCGCAGTGACAAACACCAAAGCAGGGGGATGGGCTAAGTTGCGCAGCGTCTGTGCCAGTACCATGCCGTCAGGCCCGGGCATTTGGATGTCTAGCAGCACCAAATCGACGGGAAGTTCCGCGCGCCGCAAAAAATCCTGTGCTTGCGTGACATTGGCGGCTTCTTCCACCACAAATGGAGCGGCGGGGTCTTCGCATTCACTGAGCAGTACGCGCAAACGATTGCGGGCTAACAGTTCATCATCAACAATCAGCACATGCATCTCTTTATCTCCGATGGTTGTGGTTGTGCACTTAACTGGACGGTAGAGAAATACGAACCTCAAAAACACCTTTTTGGGGTGCTGCACTGAATGTGGCTTGGACATCGTGCAACAGGCGCAAACGTCGCTCTACGTTAGCAAGAGCCATGCCTTGGCCTTTACGCATCAACGGCTTATCACCGTGATGTTTGGATGAAGTCAGTGTATTGGTGACACGTAACAAAAGAAATTTTTTTTGAGTGAGTTGCGCGGAGATTGTTACTTTTGCGCCAATCTGCGAGGGTTCCACCCCATGTTTGACGGCGTTTTCAACCAGAGGCTGCAGCAGCAAAGGAGGAAGTCGAACCTGCAGAGCCTGCGGGTCCAAATCCCAGTGCACTTGCAGGCGCTGACCAAAACGGGTTTGCTCAATAGCCAAATAGCGTTGCGCCAGTTCAATCTCTTCGCGCAGTGGAATGGTGCTGCGCGGATCTTGCAGCGTGGCGCGAAAAAGATCGCTCAGGTCTTCCAGCAAACGCTCGGCTTTGGAGGGCTCGTCGCGCACCAAAGCGATGGCACTGTTGAGTGCATTGAACAAAAAGTGAGGGCGGATATGGGCTTGCAAGGCGGTCAGCTGTGCAGTGGTAGCTGCTGGGGTGCGGCCTTCTGCACGCAGCACCAGATAGCCCACCAGAACGGCTGCCAAGATGCCGCCAGTAATGGCGTTGGCAAGCCAGTGCATGCGAGAAACCTCTCCTGAAATGGCCAGCATGGCGGTGGCATACAGTCCAGCCACGACCCCAAGCACAATGCCGATGGCATATTGGTGCGGGCTGTCCATGCGGTGTAGCACGCGTTTGAGGCTGCAGGCCATCAGCAGCCAAACCAGGGTGCCGGGCAATCCACCGCTGGTGAGCCATGCCGTATGCATCAGCCAGTCTCCAGCGTCGTGGCTGGTGTAGAGCGCCGCAATTGCCAAGGTCAACTCCACCCCCAAAACGGCGCGCAGCACCACACCCAGATGGCAGGCATCGAAGATCAAGACTGGCAGCGCTGCAGTAGGCTGAGGGGTTGTCACCTCTGAGTATTCGTCGTTTGGCAATTGGCTCGATAAAATTTGCGGCTTGTGCATAGGGCATCCGGATGTTCCGGGTGTCTGTCGTAATTGGAAATTCTGCCCTCCCATGTCTGATAACACCACCACCCAGCCCTCCCATAACCAGCTCGATACCAAGGCGCAGGCGTGGTCCGCGTTGTTTTCTGAGCCTATGAGCGATCTGGTCAAGCGCTACACCTCCAGCGTTTTCTTTGACCAGCGCATGTGGAAGGCGGACATCACCGGTTCTTTGGCGCATGCAGAAATGCTGGCAGCCCAGGGTGTGATTGGTCAAGACGACTACGCAGCCATTCAAAAGGGTATGACTCAAATCAA
>JAFAGF010000293.1 GCA_023422975.1 Pseudomonadota bacterium | reverse complement strand
GTGGGCCAGTTGATGCGTCAGCGCACCACGGCGCAGTGGCGCACGCTTCTGGATGCGGCGGATGTGCCCAATATGCCGATGGCCTCGCCGGAAGACCTGCTGCAAGACCCGCACCACCAGGCCACGGGTTTTGTTCGCACCCTCGATCACCCCACCGAAGGGCCGATCAAAACCACGGGCGTGCCCACGCAATGGTCGCAAACGCCCCCAGCTAACCAACCCAGCCCGGCGCCCCAATTGGGTGAGCACACCGCCAGCGTGCTGCAGCGCTTGGGCTATTCACACGAAGAAATTACAGCCATGCAAGCCAGTGGCGCCTGCCGCCAAGCGGCTTGTGTCGTGGCTTGATGCAGGATTCAGGAGATAAAAAAATGTCGCGCTATTTGATTCAAGAAAAAGACATCGCGGGCTACAGCCCGGCCAACCACCACGGCACGGTAAACAAACGCCTGGTCAGCCAGAGCAATGTGGGGGCCAAGCACATGGAGGTGGTGCTGGGTACGTTGGAAAAAGGCGGCGGTGCGCTGCCCCATGCCCACCCCGGCATGGAACAAGCCTGTTATTTGCTTGAAGGCACGGCCGAGGTCGAGGTGGAAGGCGAAGCCCCCTTTGCCATGCAGCCCGGTGACACCTGCTTCTTCCCCGAAGACGTGATGCACATCTTCCGCGTGACCAGCGATACCCCGGTGCGCCTGCTTGTGATCTACAGCCCGCCATACGCAGAAAACCCTGCGCGCGTGCGCCGCCCGTAAGCGCAGAACGCTCACTTTTTTATATATAAAAACCACCGCAGAGAGACAGCATGGATTTTTTGTGGAATGCCGAGCAAGAGCAAATTCGCGACGCGATTGAGCGTGTGTGCACCCCTTTTGATGCCGATTACTGGCTGGAAAAAGACAATGAAGGAGGCTTTCCGCACGACTTTCACCAGGCGCTGGCCGAGGCCGGATGGCTCGGTATCGCCATGCCCGAAGCCTACGGTGGCGCCGGGCTGGGCATCAGCGAAGCGGCCTTGATGATGCACACCATCTCAGCCACTGGCGCAGGCTTGTCTGGCGCCTCTGCGGTGCACATGAATATTTTTGGCTTGCATCCCGTGGTGGTGTTTGGCTCGGAAGCGCAGAAAAAACGCTGGTTGCCGCCTTTGATTGCAGGGCATGACAAAGCCTGCTTTGGCGTGACAGAGCCCAATGCGGGGCTCAACACCCTCAAGCTCCAGACCAAGGCTGTGCGCGAAGGTGACCATTACGTGGTCTCTGGCCAGAAAGTGTTTATCTCTACCGCGCAGGTGGCCAACAAAATTTTGCTGCTGGTGCGCACCAAGCCGGTGGAGGAGTGCAAGGGCACGGAAGGCCTGAGCCTGTTCTACACCGACCTGGATCGCAGCCATATCGAGGTGCATGAGATTCCCAAGCTGGGCCGCAAATGCGTGGATACCAACCAGCTGTTCATTGACGGGTTGCGCATTCCGGTGGAAGACCGCATTGGTGAAGAAAACCAGGGCTTCTCTTACATCCTGCACGGCATGAACCCCGAGCGCATTTTGATTGCCGCAGAAGCCGTTGGCCTGGGCCGTGCCGCGCTGGCGCGCGCTGCACTGTACGCCAAAGAGCGCGTGGTATTTGACCGACCCATTGGCCAAAACCAGGGTATTCAGCACCCCTTGGCGCAGGCCTGGATGCAGCTGGAAGCCGCCCACCTGATGGTGCAAAAAGCCGCTTTCTTGTACGACAAGGGATTGCCGTGCGCGGCCGAGGCCAATGCCGCCAAATATCTGGCCGCCGAAGCCTGTGGCAAAGCCTGTGAAACGGCCATCTATACGCATGGCGGCATGGGCTACGCGAAGGAATACCACGTGGAGCGCTATATGCGCGAGTCGTGGATTCCGCGCCTAGCTCCCGTCAGCCCGCAGATGATTCTGAACTTCATTGCGGAAAAAGTACTGGGCTTGCCCAAGTCCTACTGAGCGGTGGGGCGCGGCTCACGTGGTGCACACAAGGGTAAATGCTAGGGCTGGAACGGATGTGCGCGCCAAAGGGTGGATGCAAGATGCCGTCACCATGAAAACCCACCTCCTGCGTTACTTTGTTGCACTGGCTGAAGAGCGGCACTTTGGGCGTGCTGCGCAGCGCCTGTCGATCACCCAGCCGCCGCTGAGCGTAGCGCTCAAAACCTTGGAGCAGGAGCTGGGCGCGGTGCTGATGGAGCGTGATGCCAAGCAGGTCACACTCACCCCCGCGGGCGAGGCCTTTTTGCAAGAAGCGCGCAAGGTGCTCAGCCAAATGCAGCGTGCCGCCGAAGTGGTGCGCGGTGTGGCGCAGGGTGCAGAAGGGCGGCTGAATATTGGCATCACCGGCACCATGATTTACCGGCAGGTGCCTGAATACTGCCGCCACTTTCAAACCACGCGCCCGCTGGTGCAAGTGTGTTTGCACGAAACCTCCACTCACGACCAGCTGCAAGCCATCACCGATGGGCAGTTGGATGCCGGTTTCCTCAACATCAGCCACGCGCCAGAGCTGCTGGAGACGCTGGCGATTGGTGACGAACCGCTGGTCTGCTGCATGCCCGCCAACCACCCGCTGGCCGGGCAGGCGCGGATTGATTTGCAGCTGCTGCGCGATGAAACCTTTGTCATGTTCGCGCGGGATGTGGCCCCCGCCAATTACGACAACGTCATCTCCTGCCTGCATCATGCAGGCATTCACCCCAACACCACCCATGCCGCCCGCCAGTGGCTGACTGTGGCGGCGCTGGTCTCTGCCGGGCAAGGCGTGGCGCTGGTGCCGCGCTGTGTAGAGCGGGCAGGGATTGCGGGCGTCACCTATGCCCCGCTGCAAGGCGTCACCGTGTCGACACCCGCGTATCTGGCTTGGCGCCGCGACCACACCAGCCCCCTGCTGCAGGCCTTTGTGCGCAGCGTGCAGCAGCAAGTGGCCGCCCCGGCAAGCGCTGAGAGCTGCTAAAACCACCCTCGATACGTCGTTGTTTCGCCTTGTCGTACTTCTGTACTGCCTGCGGCTTCACGCCTCGTCTCGAACGCAAACCTAGGGTTTGCTGGGTGGTGTTAGCCGCTCTTAGATCATGAACACGTTCTTAGAAGGGCGCCGTGGCAGCAATCACCCGTGATTGACCCAGCCCGGGCGCGGGCTGCAGCCGCCCCGGATAATTGCGCCCATGACTACCATCACCAGCGCCGCGAGCGCCCCCTCTACCGCGTTCTCGTCGCTGACGCTGCACCCCTCCACCTTGCAAAACCTGGACAAGCTGGGCTACACGCAGATGACGCCCATTCAGGCTGCCAGCCTGCCGGTGACCTTGCGCGGCCAAGACCTGATTGCCCAGGCCAGCACCGGCAGCGGCAAAACCGCCGCTTTTGCGCTGCCCATGCTGGAGCGGCTGAACCAGCGCTGGTTTGCCGTGCAAGGCCTGGTGCTGTGCCCCACGCGCGAGCTGGCCGACCAGGTGGCCACCGAAATCCGCCGTTTGGCGCGTGCGCAAGACAACATCAAGGTCGTCACCGTGTACGGCGGTGTGCCTTCGCGCAACCAAATCGCCAGCCTGGAAAACGGCGCGCACATCGTGGTGGGCACGCCCGGGCGCGTGATGGACCTGATGGACCGCGGCGCACTGGATATTTCCAACCTGCAAACCTTGGTGCTGGACGAAGCCGATCGCATGCTGGACATGGGCTTTTACGCCGACATCACCACCGTGGTCGAGCAAGCGCCTGCGCAGCGCCAAACCCTGCTGTTCTCGGCCACCTACCCGGACGACATTGCCCGCTTGGCCGACCGCTTTATGCGCGAGCCCGAGATGGTCAAGGTGGCTGCCCAACACAGCACGCAAAAGATTGAGCAACGCTGGTACGAAGTGCCCGCCAAGCAAAAGGTGGACGTGGTGGTGCAGATGCTGGCGCACTTCCGCCCCGAATCGACCATTGCCTTTTGCAACACCAAGCAGCAATGCCGCGATGTGGTGACCGAGCTGCAGCAGCAAGGCATCAGCGCCTTGGCCCTGTTTGGCGAACTGGAACAGCGCGAGCGCGACGAAGTGCTGGTGCAGTTTGCCAACCGCAGCTGCAGCGTGCTGGTCGCCACCGACGTGGCCGCGCGTGGGCTGGACATTGCCAACTTGGCCTGTGTCATCAACGTGGACGTAACGCCCGACTCTGAAGTGCACATCCACCGCATCGGCCGCACGGGCCGTGGCGATGCTGAAGGCTTGGCCTTAAATTTGGTGGCCATGGACGAGATGCCCTATGTGGCCAAGATCGAACAACTGCAAGAGCGCAACTCCGAGTGGTTTGAAGTGGCCGAGCTGACGCCCGCGCCCGGTGGCGCTTTGCTGCCGCCCATGCTGACCATCCAGATCATTGGCGGCCGCAAAGAAAAGATTCGCGCAGGCGACGTGATGGGCGCCATGTGCGCGGACTTTGGCTATGGCCGCGACCAGATCGGCAAGATCAGCGTGAATGACTTTTCCACCTACGTTGCCGTAGATCGCCGGATTGCAGCTGAGGCTTGTGCGAAGTTGA